>NZ_CP018155.1:0-303750 GCF_001889045.1 Tenacibaculum todarodis
AAAACTCCTAAAACTAAAAAGGAAAAAGAAGATCAACACAAGTTTTTCTTTTTGGTATAAAAAGGAAAACAAACAGTGGATTAAAGATAAATTAAACGCTGTTGGGCGTACAGATTTATTACAAAAATTGTTACCAGAAGATAATTCTTGGAAGAAAAATAAAGGCGCTAAAAACGCTAAAAATACGTTTGATGATGCTGTTCCTTTTAATAAAAGGAAAAAGAAAGCTACAAGAGGTTCTTCTAAGAAGAGGAGAAGGTAGTTTTTATTTTAGAATAATAACTTCGTCTAATAAAGGAACAAGCCCTGTTTTAGTTTTTTGGTCATTATTCCAAAAACTTAAAAACACAGCTTATATAGTTTTCTCTAATCTTTGTTGCAACATAAAAAACTGTTAAATTTTTTCCCCCAGATATTCCTGCTAAAAGAGATTTAGTTCCAGTGAAATCATAAATAATTTTTTTAGACTTAGTTAGTGTGCCTTCAAATTTAATTTCTAAAAATTTCTTCAGAAGTTATTTTTCCTCCTTTTTTAGCTTTTAATATTGCTAATTGATATTGAATTGACTCTTCTGCACTTTTTAAGTTTTTATGTATGGACCAATTCATTTCTCCTTTATAAGGACATTGAATTGTGTTTATATTTGTCCAATAACAACCATTTCCAAGTTTAATTTTTCTACCAACAAAATCAATACTATCAATTTTAGTTTGATGAAATGTTTTTTGGGTAACTCATTGTTAATTATTAATTGAATCAGTTGTCTTTCTAGTTTTTTTTGTTCTTTATTTATAGAACCAAACCAAAAAACGGTAACTCGTTTATTTTTATTTTCTACAAAATAGTATGAGTTATTTTGAGTTAAGTTCTCAGATATTTTTTTAGTTTTACTAATGTGAAGATTATTGAAAACTAATTTTCCGTCTTTATTTTAACATCTTTTTTTCTAATTGAATATTTTTTTAAAGATCTTTTTTAAACCTTTTTTTGAAAAATTATTACTAAAAGTCTGACTTGTAAAATCTATACCATCTATATTGTAAAGTATTATATCTTTATTCTTTATAGCTTTTAGTCTGTCTAAAATTTTATCTGAATTTTGACCATATATTGGAAAAATAAAAATAGTTAAGAGTAATAGGTGAATTATTTTTTTCATTTAGATTCTTTTATAGCTTTTCAATTAATAAACGAATTTGAGTTTAATTTATTTTAGAAAGAAAATATTCCTACCGAACAAACCTTACAATTCTCTTTTCTTGTATTTTGTAAATAAAAGATTTTAATCTACGGATTTTTCTTTGATACTTTACAAACCCAAATACTTCAATTGTTTTTTAGTAATTCTATAGACTATTGTGTAGCCTCTAAAGATTAAATCTCTAATAGATTCATCTTCAAAATAAATAGATTTTCTATATAAATATGGATTGGTAGCAATTGTTTTGATTTTATTAAAACATCTTTTTTAAATTTTCTTGCTGCTTTTGGTTTGTCTTTCGCAATAAATCTAAGTTGATTTTCTAACCTCTTAACAAAACTTTCTTAAATACTATTTTCATAGTAGAGATTAAACAATTTTGTCTAGCCGGCATTTTAATTCTTCTTCTGAAACAAAGGAAGCTTTTCCTTGTTCAATTTCAGAAAGTTCATTTTGTAAGTTTTTTTTTGTAGCTATAAAATTTTCATTTGTACTAATGATTTCAATTTCATCTTTATTGAATTTGCCCAACAAAGCAAGAACTTTATCGTAAACTTTATCGTTTACTTTTAGCTGTAATGTTTTCATAACGAAGGCTTTTTAACAAAAATACAAAAATATTTTTATATTAATTTGTGACGTAAAGTTTGCTGTTTTTTTTAAGATTTCCGATGTTTCCCTCTTGGTCCATCACCTTCTTTTAGTACAATTTCGGAATGTAATAATTTTGCAGCTTCTGCAGAACTTTTTACTTTGGAAGTACTTCTGTTTATCATTTCAGATTCAAAAGCAGTTAGTACACTTTTTCGGATTCCAACTTCTTTCCAATTAGATAAAAGAGTTGCAGTTTTTTGTAATTCCGCGAGCTAACGCCAAAGCATCTAACAAAGCTTGATTTGCTCCTTGACCTTTAAACGGACTCATAGGATGCGCAGCGTCTCCAATTAAGGTTGCTTTATGTCCTTTTTCTAATTGTTCTGGTTGTAATACATCACGATCATAAACAGGATAACCAGAAATTTGTGCTTCGTTTGTAGTGGCTACAATTTGTGGAATAGGATTATGCCATTGCGTTCTTTTTTTAGCTTCCTCTTTAAGTGCTTTTGTACCTTGAATATTCAGGTTTTTTGCTTCTTTCTCTGATATTGGGAAGCTTAATTGCCACATAATATTTTCTGAATCATAAGGCATCATGTAAATGCGTTCAAATCCGTTTGCAGTTTGAAATACCGTTGCTGAATCTAATAATGGACTTTCAATATCTTCTAAATTTTTTAGAGGACAAATTCCTAAAATTACGATACAACCTAAATATCGTAAAGGAGATGTGTTTTCATCAATAAGAAATTTTCTTACCGTACTTCTAATTCCATCCGCTCCAACTACAAGATTTGCTTTGGTCGTTTTTATTTCATCATTTACTTGAAATTTCAATTCAACATTTTCAGTATCAGATTCCTTAAAACTTAACAATTGATGTCCCCATTTTATAGCATTACTTTCGCCAAGTTGCTCCAATAAAGCTAAACGCAAAGATTGTCTTGCAATGTGCACATTTGTGTGTTTTGGAGCTGTTTTGTCTTCCGATCTTCCCCATTTTCTAATTCCCCATTCGCCAATAATTTTTCCTTTGGAAGTATGTACTACATGTTTTGTTGAGGTTATTCCTTCTTTTAATTCAAGAATTCCTAAACCTGCCATTGCTTTACTTGCTTGTTGTAACGTAAGTCCGTAGCCTTGAGATCGAGCATTGAAGTCGAGGTCTCGTTCATAAAGTGTAAATGGAATTCCACGATGTAAACAAGCTACAGCTAGTGCAACGCCTCCAATTCCGCCACCAATTATAGCAATGTTTGGGTGTTTTTCTGTTTCAGTTTTGGGTTTCTGTTTAGAAGAAATTAATCCAGAACCATTACATTTAGCACACGTTTGTAATTGACTTTTAGGTGGAATTGGAGCAGTTCCTTCAGAATTTGAATTATTGAATTTTTCTAATTCCGCTTTATAGTTCAGTCTTGCTTTTTTTGAAAGGCGTTGTTTTTTTTTGCCTTCACCTTTACAGTTTTTGCAAATAACCCAAAAATTATCTTTGTCCTTAGTTTCTTTCACTATTTCTTAACTACTATCATCATATGCGGACTAAAAGGTAACAAATACTCATCATTTTGAGTGAGGTTTTGTAAAGCTTTTTAAAGTTTTAGATTTTTGTTTGTCAATCATATTTGCAAAATATTCATTATCCAACCAAATAATTCCTTCAACGGCAAAAAGATTAACAAAATTTAAATCTTGTTCTAAAAACTCTGCTTTTAAACCTGCTGGTTTGTGATAAAAAGCGTCTGCTAATAAAAACGGAAAATCTTTTGGAGCATTGTGAATTCCTGTTGTAAGTTCCTCTTTACACATATCAAAAATGAGTTAGCATGAATCATCCCGTTCATTAAACCAACAACGGTTGAAGCTGTTGCATTAATCCCAAACCCTAAAATAATTCCGCCTTTTTTCAAAAACTCTTTAGCTTCTAAAATGGCAGTAACTCTGTCTTCTCTTTTTTGCAAATGATATAAAGGTCCGTGTAAAATTACCAAATCAGCAGTGTTGTCTTCAAAAGGTAATTTTTTAGCTTCACCAATTGTAATAGAAAATGGATTTTGTAGTTTTTTGGCTCTTTGTTCCGCTAATTTAATGTGTTTTAAAACAGGCTCTACTAAATGAACTTTGTGTTCTTTTTTAGCCAACCATTCGCTGTATTTTCCAGTTCCGCCACCAACATCAATTATAGTAGCATTTTTCTTAGTAATATGAAGTTGAATAAGTTCTTTAATTCTTTCAAATTCAAAAATACCCATTCCTTTTCTAGCCTAGTTTCTTCAGATGCTTTGTTGTAGAAATTTTCTAATTCTTTACTGATAAGTTTACCTTTTTTCACCTTAAAAATTTAAGAGATAAAAGTAGATAATTAATTACAGATTTTACAGTCTTCTTTCTCTTGAATTTCGCCAACTAAATTCCCTTTAGTATTCATTACAAAACCACAGCAATCCATAAAACCTTCAGCAATTAATTTACGTGCACGTTGTATTTGAGATTTTGTAGTTGGTAAAGTTTGTTTTAATTGCTCAGCAACTTCTTGCTGTTTTAATCCTTTTATGTCAGATAAAAACAACGGATCTCTATATTTTTTAGGTAAGTTTTTTAGGATTCCGCGAAGACAATCTTTTTCTGTATGGACATTATCTTCAATCTCAGTTTTGCTTTCAAAATTGGCCATTTCTACAGTTTTATTTGTGGTTTTCCAATAATCTAAAATTGAATTTCGAGCAATAGAAAAACACCAGGATTTTAATTTAGTAATGTCTTTTAAAGTATGTAGTTTAGTGTGAATTTTAATAAAAGAGTCTTGCAAAATATCATCAGCAATAGTTTTTTCTTTTACTTTGCTGATGATAAAATTTTGTAAATCTGTATGATATTTAGTCCAAACCTCTTGTGTAGTCATAATAAATTTGTGTCATTGCGAGGAAACGAAGTAACCTTTTAATTTATAAAGATAGTTACTTCCTTCCTCGTAATAATAGGGTTTAATTAACAATTACAATTGTTGCAAGTACAAGTATCACAAGTGCAATTTTTACAATCTCCGTTTAAACATTCTACACAGGTACAGCTACATTGGTTTTTATAATTTTCCATGATTCTAAATTTATAGTTCACTTAATAGACGTAACAATTATAAAAAAGATGCAAAAATAATGGATTAATATACTTTTTCTCCATTTACAAAGGTCGAAACAGCTTTGGTTTTTGGTAATTTATTGCCCTCAACTTTCATAATATCTTGATTTAAAATAACAAAATCTGCAAATTTTCCTACTTCAATAGAACCTTTTTCATTTTCTTCAAAATTTGAATAAGCAGCCCAAATTGTCATTCCTTTTAAGGTTTCTTCTCTGGTTAAAGCATTTTCCATTTGATATCCATTTACGGGATAGTTGTCAATGTCTTTCCTTATTGTAGCAGCGTAAAATGTTAAAAACGGATTTACTTGTTCTACCGGAAAATCTGTTCCCAAAGCAATTTTACCGTAATTATTTAATAAATCTTTGAATGCATAAGCACCTTTTACACGTTCTTTTCCAACTCTATCTCCAGCCCAGTACATGTCTGAAGTTGCATGTGTAGGTTGAACAGATGGTAAAATATTATCAAAATTTTTGAAATCTTCTGGTGATATTATTTGTGCATGTTCAATTCTCCAACGTCTATTTTTTACACTTTTTAAAACATCTTTATAGGTTTTTAACAACCAAGTATTTGCAGAATCTCCAATTGCGTGTGTGTTCATTTGAAATTCTGAATTAGCAATTTGTTTTGCCAATTCTTGATACCTTTCAGGTGAATAAATTAAAGCACCAAAATGATTTTCTCTGTCGGAATATGGTTTGCGCATTGCAGCTCCTCTGGAACCTAAAGCACCATCTCCATACACTTTAAACGAGCGGACATTTAGTCTATCAGTTTTTGTAATTCCTTTGTTAATGTAATAATCTATTTCTTTTTGATTATCACCAGAAACCATTGCGTACACACGCATTTTTAAACTTCCAACTTGTTGTAAACTGTCTATTAATTCGATTGTGTTTTTGCTAATTCCAGCATCATCAACTGTAGTTAAACCATACGAAAATGATATTTTTTGAGCATCTAACAAACCTTGAATTGCTTCTTTTTTTGAAGTTGAAGGAAATTTTATAAAATCCATTGCAGCATCAATTAAAACACCAGTCATTTTTCCGTTTTTCATCATAATTTCACCACCAGAAACTTTAGTGTCTTTTGTAATACCTGATAAATCTATTGCAGCCTGATTAACTAACAATGCGTGTCCATCAACTCTTCCAACTGCAACAGGTATTGTTGGAAAAAGTTTATCTAATTTTTCTTTTGTCGGAAATTCTTTAACTTCCCAATCGTTTTGATCCCAACCACGACCCGTGATAAAAGTTGTGTTTTTTTCTTTTTGAAAAGCAACCAGTTTTTCTAAAACTTCATCGTAACTTTTTGTGCCTTCTAAACTAACTTTTTGTTGCTGTAAACCCATTCTGTAAAAATGGCAATGTGCATCAATTAAACCAGGAACTATAGTTTGATTTTTTGCATCGATTGTATTTTCTGATTGATATTTTTCATGAATTTCTTCCGAAGAACCAACCGCAATAAATTTACCATCTTTTATGGCAAAAGCTTCTGCTTTATCAAAATTAGAATTTACTGTATAAGAGTTTGCGTTGATAACTAACATATCTACATTTTCTTTTTTACAAGAAACTGCAATTAATAAAAAACTAAGTATATAAATAAATTTTTTCATGAGTGTAAATAGATTAAATAAGCTGCATATAATAATACAAATTGTAAAGGAAGTCTTATTATAGCTAACTTTTTAGAACCAATTGCTGGTTTCTCTTTTGTTAGATCCCAAATATGTAATGGGAGAAAAATGAGCATCAAAATAAAAAAACCAATGGCTGAATTTTTTGCAGTTTGATTAAATAATAAACCAATTCCAATAGCCATTTCCAAAAAACCAGCAATATAATTTACCGTTAATTTAGGTAACGGCTTTGGAATAAAACCATTAAAAAACTTCGGTTTTATAAAATGCATAACCCCAGCATAGATTAAGAATAGCCCAAAAATTATACGAATTACCAAAATAAACGTCTCCATATTTATGGCTTTAAAACTTCTTGGTTGTATAAATATTTATCCATTAAATAGACAATACTAGCCATAGAAGCACTACCTAATTCAAGCTCTCTTTTGTTTACTTTATCAAAGGTATCTGAAGCTGCATGGTGATAATCAAAATAACGCTGAGAGTCTGGTCTGTAACCAACAAGTGTTACGTGATCGTCTTTTAATGGTCCAATATCGGCACCACTTCCTCCTTTAACAATGTCGTGTAAACCGTAAGGTTTTAATAATTTTTTCCAGCTTTGTAATAAGTGAATATTGTTGTCATTTGCATCAATTGAAAAACCGCGAGGAGTGTGTCCGCCAGCATCAGATTCTAATGCTCCAATGTGTAATTCACCATTTACTTTGGCTAAACGTGCGTATTCATTTGCACCACGCATTCCGTTTTCTTCATTCATAAAGAATACAATTCGTAAGGTGTTTTTGGGTTTAATGTTATTTTTCTTAAACAAATAAGCAACTTCTAAAGATTGCACAATTCCTGTTCCATCATCGTGAGCGCCATCACCCAAATCCCAAGAATCTAAATGACCACCAACAACCATAATTTTATCTGGATTTTCAGTTCCTTTTATTTCGCCAACTACATTAAAAGATGGTGCATCTGGTAATGTTTTACAACTTTGCTTTAAGTAGAATTTTAACTTCGGATTTTCTTTTAAATGTGCACTTAAAATTTCTGCTCCACGAGAACTAATTGCTGCTGAAGGAATATATTGTTCTTCTGGAATATCTCCATAACCCATTGAACCTGTATGTGGATAATCGTCAATTCCATTTGTCATAGAACGCACGATTACAGCTTTTGCTCCAAATTTACCAACAGTTGCTGCACCAGCAAAACGTTGACCAACACATCCGCCGTAGGCTTTAAAAGTATTTATTAAAGTGTTATCAAAACGACCATTAAAAAACACAATTTTACCGTTTGCTTTTTCTCCTAAGTTTTCAGCTTCTTCTACACTTTTTACTTCAATTATTTCTCCCGTAATTCCGTTTGAAGGTGTAGCAATAGAACCGCCTAAAGCACAAACAGGAACGTTTATTTTTTGCCCGTTAAAAGTATAGTTAGCAACTTCTTTATCGCCTCGAACCCAATGTGGAACCATAACTGGTTGTAACCAAACAGAATCTAAACCAACTTCTTTCATTAATTTTTCTCCCCAGATTACAGATTTTGCTGCGCCTTCCGAACCAGATAACCTGCTTCCAACATTGCTTGTTAAATCTCGTAACCATTCATAGGATTTTCCTTCAGTTAAAGCTGAACTAAACAGTTGTTTAATGTTAGTTGAATCTATTTTTTCTTCAGAAGAAAAAGAATTGATATTGTAGCTGTTTTTATTTTCTTGCTTACATGAAACAATTAAAATAAGTCCAAAAAGTAGTATTGAAAGTTTTTTCATTTTGTTGATTTTAAAAGGTAAATCTACAAAAAATAAATCTCAGAATTTAGGCAGCTCTTTCTTAAAAATCAAATTTATAAGTTATTCCTCCTAAAACTTGAAATCCTTGAACATTAAAGTTCGTAAAACGCTGATAATTGTTGTTAAATATGTTGTTTACTTTTAAAAATGCTGATAGATTATCGCTAAATTTATAACCACTATTTAAGTTTACATCAAAGTATCTTCCTAAATTAATTGGAGAACTAAGTGAAGGAAACGCACCAGCAAATTGAACATCTTTTCTGTTGCTAGCAAAATAAATAGTAGTTCCTGCATACCATTTAGCCGTTTTGTATTTGGCAAATAATTCGCTTTTAAGTTTTGGTAAATTCCAAGAAAATTCTTGTTGTTTTGGTGTGTATGTATTGAACTCTCCGTTAGCACCAATTACTAAGTTTTTAGAAACATCCCATTCTACTTCACCAAAGAAATTTATGTTTTTAATATCATCATAAATTACACTAAATGAATTGCCATATTCATATCCTAAAAAGTTTATTCCGCCAGAAGCAATTGTTGTTCCGTCTGATTTGGAATTGTTGACAGAAAACAACGCCTTATCTTCAAATTGCTTATAACTTATACGAGAATTATAACTTATACTTTGTGATAATTTTCCATTAATACCTCCGTGAAAATTATATTTTTCATTAGTCTGTGTGATATATTGTGTTGGTGAGATAAACGGATTTTCATCTGTAAATTGTTTGTAAGAATTTGTGTGTAAATCTCCACCAGCACCAATAAATAAGTTAGCAAAGTTTGCAATTATTGGGTATGATATTTTTACATCTGGATATACATAAAATTGACTTAAACTGTTTTCAATATCTGAAGTATAGTAAATTTTGGTTCCTAAGTTGATGTCAAAATTATAAAACTTTAATTTGTATGAAGGGTTTAAACCAGCAGTAAAAAAACTATAATCAACCTGATTGGTGTTTTCGTATGATTGATTAAAGCTCCCGCTTAAATAATCTAAAGAAACATCTAAAATTATTTCGTTAGAGTTACGGATAAATCTATCTAAAGAAAACTGAAACTGTGGAGCAATAGAGACCGAAACTTCATTACTGTCAAAATCATCATTAAAATAAGATATAGCAACTTTAGCTTGGTTAATATAATTGTCTTCAAAAGTTATTTTACCATGTAAATTTATAAAACTATAAGCTTGCTCTTCATTTATAGATTCTATAACATTACTGTTATAAGCTGTGTTTGGTAAACCATACCAATTGTATTTATTTTGTTCGAAATCTAAACCAACTTTCCAATCGAAATAACGATCTTCTTGTTTGTAATAAAAGTTAGCTAATAAATTAGAATAACTACTATCCAAATCAGTGTCTTTAACCGGATCGCTAGATGAAATGTATTTTGCATACAAGCCAAAATCATTTTCAAAACGAGTGCTGTGGTGTAAAAAAGTTTCTAAATAAGGTGTTGTGTTATTCCCAAAACCAACAGCAAGGTAATTTTTATATAGTTTTTCTCTTTCGCTAAAATCTACACCTTTTAAAGCTCCTTTTTTTGGAGTAAAAGTTGAAGCTACTGGCGCAGGAAAAATTTGATAACTCAGTTTCTTTTTTTTGCTTTTGTCTGAAAGTTTAATAGTAGGTTTTTTCTTAATTTTAAAAGCATCTGTAACCTTTGGGGTGTAAGACGAAACTACGTTTACAACTTCAGTTTTTATAGTGTCTTTTACTTTTTTCACAGCAGGTTTATCTTGAGCAAATACAAATTTACCAGCAAACATCAATAGAAATATAAAAAAGTAGTTTTTCATTTTTTTTGTTTAAATTCTTAACAATAGTACTAACACTATTAAATGCCTATTATGGGCTATTTTTGTGGAGTTACAGATTCGTTTGTTTTGGCTTCTTTGTTTTTTATTGTTCTGAGTTCGCTTGTTGCTTCTTCAATTATATCTTCATATTGCGTGAAGTTTTTAATAATATTTTCTAAAATATAAGTAGCTTGATAAGCATCTTCTAACGCATAATAGTTTTTGGCCATTATTACGTAGCTTTTTACTCCCCAATATTTGTAAGCAGAATAATCTGAAATTAATTTTTGAACTATTTTGGTTGAAGAATCATATTCTTTATTTTCATGTTTAAAGAAAGCATCATAATACAACGTTTCGGCTTTTAATTCTCCAGTTGCGGTTCTTCCAACTTCAATAAAAAACTCTTCTGAAGTAGTAAAATCTCCAGTTTTAAAAGCAGAACGTGCAATTATAATTTTTGCGTCAGCTTCAACAGTTTTTTCAATTTTATTTGTTGTTAAAACTTTTTCAGCATATTCAACCGCTTTATTATAATCTTCGGCTTCATAATAACCTTTCATTAAATTACTTTGTGCAAAAATTATGTTTTGCGGATAATTAGCTTCAGTTTCTAATTTTTCCAACAAAGACATTGCGTTAAACCAATCTTCTTTTTCAAGGTAAATCTGAGATAACTTGCTTAAAGACTCTTCGCTAAATTCGCTCTGGCTTTGGCTTGTAACATATGTATAATGCGGTATAGATTTCTCTGATTGATTGTTTTTTAAATAAGATTGCGCTAAGTAAAAATGCGATTTTAATGCATGTAATCCGTTTGGGAAATTTTGCAAGTATTTATCAAAACCTTCAATAGCTTTTTCAGTATTATTTTCTAAAAATTTGTTTTCTGCAGCTTCATAACTAGCATTGTCTAAATCTGCATCCGTAACATTTATAAAACTAACATCTTTAACCCAAACAGCATATTCATCTACTTTTCCAATATCTATATATACATTTCTAGCATTTGTTACCGCCTGTTTTGCTTCGTTTGAATTTGGGTATTTGGCAACAATTTCTTTGAATTTTGACAAAGCTTTTTTGTTGTCGCTTGTGTTGTAAAATAACAAACCTTGACGCAATAAAACATTTGGATTGTAAGCACTTTTAGGATGATTTTTCAACAACCTATTGTAGGCGTCTTGTGCTTTATCATTCTCTCTTATTGTTGTGTATGTTGTTCCTAATTGAAAAAGTGCATCGTCTTTTAATTTGGAATTAGTTTTTGTGTTTACAACGGCTAATAAATCTGTTATTTTTTGTTGATAATTACCAGACAAACCGTTGCTCATTGCTTTTTGATATTGTGCGTAATCTGCACCAATACCTCCATCAGTAATTATTTTATCATAAGAAATAATAGCTTTTGAGTATTGTTTTGAAGCGTAATAAGAATCTCCTAAACGTAAAAAGGCATCGTCTTTTAATTCAACTTCATTGTTGCTTTGCGTTGTGTATTGATTAAAGTAATGTGCCGATTTTTGATACTCTTTTAATTTAAAATAGCAATAACCAATGTTGTAACTTAATAGGTTATTTTCTATTGTTTCTGAGCTATCAACCTTTAAAAATAAATCTAAGGCCTTTTGAAAGTTTCCTAATCTGTAATTACTTTCAGCTAACCAAAAACGAGCTTTATTTTGCAATTCTAAGTCGTTAGATTGAGTTCCTTTTTCTAAAAAAGACAGCGATTTTTGTAGTTTGTCTTCGTTAAAAAGTTGAATTCCTCTGTAAAGAGAAACTTCATTTTTTAAGGCGTCATTTTTAAATTTTTTATTCTTTTCTATATAATCTAATGCCCCTTGATAATCTTGCTGATGTAAAAAAGAAGTAATTAATAATTCATTTATTTCATTAGTTTGAGGAGAATTTGGATACGTATTTAAATAAGCTTGTAAAACTTCTGGAACACTTTGGTATGGGTTACCTTCTTCGTAACTTAGTTTAGCATAATTTAAAAAAGCATCTTCTTTTACCTTTTTATCAAATTCCATTTCGCTAGCACTCTTAAATGCATTTAAAGCCTCTGGTTTTTTATCTAGTTTTAAATAACATTCCGCTAATTGATAGTAAGCATTTTGCGAAACCTTGTTTTTCTGATCTATTATTTTATTGAAGTTTCTAACCGCGTTTCCGTAGTCATTTTGTTTAAAATGAGCAAAGCCAAGTTGGTAATAATCGGTATTGTTCCAACGTCCTTTTTTACCTTTATAGTTTTGCAAATACGGAATTGCCTCAGTATATTTTTCTAAGTTAAAATAACTTTCACCAATTATTTTATTAATGTCTGATTGTTGTTTTTTATCTGAATTAGGTAAAATTTTCTTTCCAATTTCAATAGATTTTTCAAATCGACCAGCTTTAAAACTAATATCTAATAAGTAATAATTAGCTTTGTTTTTATAGGTAGCAACATCTGCAATTTCTGTTAAAGAAGTCTCAGCTAAATCGTAATCTTCTTGTTTGTAAGCAATATAACCATAGTAATACCTTGCATCATCTCCATAACGTTCATTAGATAATAATTTTTCAAAACGATTTTTTGCGTCATCTACATAACCAGAAACTAAGAGCGCATAACCCATCTTAAAATTTAAATCGCTTTTATCTTCAGTATTTAAAAGTTTTTCATCAACTTTTGTGTACCATTTTAATGAATGTGCTGCTTTTCTATTTGCAAAATAATAATTACCAACATTTAAATAAGCGAGTTGTTTTTTATTACTATTTGGGTGATTTTCAACAAAATCTAAAACTTTTTTATCTGCATTGGTTTGATTCAATTTAATGGCGCACATTGCATCATAATAATCTGCATTTGCTTGTAGGCTTTGTTTCTCTTCTGCTAACTTAGAAACTTTTACAAAAAGTTGTTGCGATGCTGCATAAGCTTTGTTGTTAAATAAAGTTAAAGCTTCATGGTATTTTGCCGTTGTGTTAAACTGCATTTCAGTTTCTTGCCCAAAACTATTTAGAAGGCCACATAAAATGAATGAAAAGCAAAGGAGGTTTTTCTTAAAAATAGTGTTCATATTTTTTGTCATCTGAAAAGGATAACGTCGTTTTTTAGCTTTTGTTTGATAATTTTCATCAAAATTAACAAAAAAGCTATAAAATCAACTAGAAAATGATAGTTTTGTATAAACTACTTTTTAATGATACAACCAGTTTTACATTTAGAAAATGCAGATATTTATCAGCGAGATAATTTAGTGTTATCAAAAGTGAATTTCACCCTTAATAAAGGAGATTTTTACTATTTAATAGGAAAAACAGGAAGCGGAAAAAGTAGTTTGCTAAAAACTTTATATGGCGATTTAAACCTACAGCGAGGTTTAGGAACTATTGTTGATTTCGATTTAAAGAAGTTAAAGGAAAAAGATATTCCTTTTTTGAGAAGAAAAATTGGAATTGTTTTTCAGGATTTTAAATTATTGAACGATAGAAATGTTTTTGAAAACCTAGAATTTGTCTTAAAAGCTACTGGTTGGAAAAGCAAAGCTGAAATAAAAACCAAAATTGAAGAAGTTTTAGGTAAAGTCGGTATTAAAGAAAAATACTACAAAAAACCATTTGAACTTTCTGGAGGAGAACAACAAAGAGTTGCAATTGCACGTGCATTGTTAAATGATCCGGAACTTATTTTAGCAGATGAGCCAACTGGGAATTTAGATCCAAAAACCTCGCTAGAAGTTATGGAACTGCTCAATGAAATTCATAAAAGCGGAAAAACAATTTTAATGGCAACTCACGATTATCAATTAATAGTAAAGTATAAGCAAAAAACGGTAAAATGTGAAGGTGGCGAGTTGTTTGAAGTTGTACAGCAAGCCGTTAATTAAAAATAATATCTATTATTTTCTGCGCACTTGTTTCAGGATTAAATTCTTTTAAAATTAATTCTCTCTCTAATATTTCTTCAGAAGAGAACTCCTTTTTGAATAGATTTAAAGTTTCTGCTAAAATTTCTTGTTTGTTATTTGCAATTTTACAAAGTTTCTCTAAACCAGTTTTTTCAACCATAAACTTATTTGCAATAATAAATTTACCTTTATAAAGTGTATTTAATAGTTTAAGTTTTATACCCGTATTTTGAAAAGTGATTAATATATTTATGTGGGCTTGAGCAAAAAGCTTGTCCAATTCCTCTTGATTAGGTATTGGATTGTAAACAATATTATCATGTTTATTTATTTCTCTTAAAAGTAGTTTGTTTTTAAAAGTTCCGGCTATAACTAAATTGAATTCACTGTTTTTATAAACATCAATTAAAAACATAGCAGCAGTTACATTTTCAGAAACGTTTAAGTTGCCATGGTATAAAATAAAATTCCCTTTACTAAATAAGTTGTTGTTTTTTTTAGCTTCATGAAAAGCAGGGATGTATTTTGATTTTAAACCAAATTTTGATAAAAAATAACGTTGTTCAATAGGTGAAATAGTGAAGATTCCTTTTGTTCTCTTTAAATTAGTTTCAATTCTTCTTAATTTAATTGCTTCTACATAAAAAAGAGCTTTTTTAAAAATGTTTTTCTCACTTTTACTTAATTCAAAAAAATACTTATGTTCTATATTATGAGTTCTAATATAAGCATCTTTAAAATTGAATTTAAGTAATGGATAAATACTGTGTAAACCTTCAAAAATTATAGGTATTGTTTCAGATTTTAAATTGATAGTTAATTGATAATTACTTCTACTTTTAACTCTGAAAGGTAATATAGAAAATAAAGATAAAAAATTATTTTTTCTCTTATAGTAGTAAATTTTTTTACAATATTTTTCTAATTCAGGTTGTTGGTTTTGTGTATCAAAAACATTAATATGTAAAATAATATCAACACCTAATTTATGTAGTTTTTTTATTTTATAGAAAACATCAATTACACCACCATAATTAGGTGGGTAAGGATTGTCAAAAGAAACTAAGTGTATACTTTTTTTCATAAAACTCAAAGATAAAATTTAAAAAATGAATACATTTATACTTTCTAAAAAGAATTATGAATTTAAGTAGAAAGGAAATAACAGCTTTAATTTTCGCTAATTTAAGTAATAATAAAGAGATTTTAAAAGCACAGTTTTTAAAATCTAAAGCTACTATTGGTTATTTTTTCATTGATAACTTATTGCCAGAAGAATTGGCATTAGAAATTCATCAAAAATTTCCATCGACAAAAGTTTCTGTAAGAAGGAAGAATTTAAGAGAATACAAGTTTATAGCTTTTCAAATGGATAAATATGATTCGCTTTTGGAGGAAGTTATTTATGCCTTTCAAGATGAAAAAATAATTGAAATAGTTTCAGAAATTTGTGGTTTAGAATCAACTTATGGTGATGAGCATTTGTATGCTGGTGGCTTGTCATTAATGGAAAAAGATAACTTCTTAAAGCCGCATTTAGATAATTCTCACGATAAAGATATAAACAGATGGCGAGTTTTAAATCTATTGTATTATGTATCGCCAGAATGGGAGTTAGAAAATGGAGGTAATTTAGAGTTATGGCCTAATGGCTTAAAGAAAACTCCATTAACTATTGTTAGTAAATTTAATAGGTTAGTGGTTATGGCAACACATAATAATTCGTGGCACTCTGTTAGTAAGGTTAATTCTGATGCTGTTAGGTGCTGTGTTTCTAATTATTATTTTTCTGAAAAACCGTTGTTTCAGTCAGATTCTTTTCATGTAACTACTTTTAGAGCTTATCATAAGGAAAAAATAAGAGATGTTTTCTTATTGGTGGATAATTTTTTACGTTCAAGTATTCGTAAAGTTTTAAAAAATGGTATAAAAAAATCTTCACATCAATATAAGAAGTAACTAACAGTTTTCAAAAACACTAAGCAATTTAGGTTCTTCTTTTTCCCAAACTAATTTTTCTTTAGCTTTTTTTAATTCCGAAGAAAAATCTCTTTCAAGTATTTTTTTTATCTGATTTGCTAGTTTTTTAGGAGCTCTGTCGTTAATAATTTCACCAACCTTGTAATCTATAATAACACGTTTCATTTCTGGTAAATTAGAAACTAAAACGGGAACCTCAGCTTGTATATAATCAAATATTTTATTGGGTAATGCGTAACGATAATTTAAACCTAAATTTTCTTCTAAGCTAATTCCTAGATCAGCTAAAGGTGTTATTTTATGCAATTCTTTTGGGGTTAATTTGCCTAAAAACTTCACCTTGTCATTAAGATTCTCTTTAGTAGTTTTGTTTTTTAAATCTTCATAAACATCACCACTTCCAATAATTATAAAGATATGGTTATTAAGATGTTTCATTACATTAATCATTAATTCTAAACCACGACCAATATTAAGGGAACCTTGATAAATAATTATTTTTTTAGTTTTAGTAGAAAAAGAAATTTTGCCCTTTTTAATAGTTTTTTTAACTGGTAAATTTCTAACAACTTTAAAGTTTGTTTTGTGTTTTTTGTTATAGAAGTCAGCAATGCTTTTGCAAACTGTATAGCAGTTTTCTAGTTTAGGTAAGATCAGATTTTCTAATTTTAACCAAACGTATTTTACAAAAGGTTTGTTAATCAATTCTGGAGATTCTGTAAACAGTTCGTGACTATCATAAACCAGTTTTTTACGTTGAATTTTACCGACTAAAAAATTAGCTAAAAGAGTATCTAAATCGTTCGATAGTAAGATGTCTTTTTTTGAGAAAAGTAACAAAAAGAAGATTCTAAAATTATATTCAGCATAAAATAAAAAACCAGTATTAAAAAGTAAATTAATTCTTTTAGTGTTGTATTTTCTATCTAATTTAAAACTATTAGGTAATTTTCTTCCAATTAAAAGTACATTAAAATTATTATTATGTAATGTATTACAAACTTTATCTACACGTTGGTCGGTAGACAAGTCATTAGTAACAGAAACAATTATTCTTTTCAAGAGATAGATTTAAAACTGCAAGATAAAAAAAAGAAAACCCACTTCTAAAAGAGAAGTGGGAAATTGCTATGAAAAACTATGAAAGAGTGTATTGCGCACTCTAAATAGTAAGTCTTTTGTAAGTTTACAAACTTACAGTATAACTCTTAAAAATTAGTTAAGAGTTATTTGTGGAGACGCCGAGAATCGAACTCGGGTCCAAACAAGCAGTTCAAAAGCTTTCTACATACTTAGTTCTTTCTTAATTTTCGTCTAAAAACTGATTAAGAACAATCTGTTATTAGCTTATCTTCTTTAGTTTCAAAAACCTGCCAAAGCGTCAAGTTTTCTATGTTTATTTTTACGATGCCCAAAAGTGAAACGCCATAAACCAAGGCTGTTCGTGGACATAAAGCTTGCACACCTTGTGTGCCTAGGCCAATCCTACTATGATTCGGATTAAGCAGCTAAAGCGTAGTTATTCTCGCCGTTTAAATTGTTGAAATAAGTTTTACGAGCATCATTTCAGTCCTCGGTATGCTTACGTTATCCCTGGTCTTGCTGTCAAAACCAGTCGTCCCCAATATGTCAAAGAAAGCAAAAGTTGTGCCTGTTTTTTTGGGCGTTCGAGCGGGCTTTCACTACTCGCTGTTTCGTGCCTCAACGAGCTCAAACAAACCGTTCAATCCCTAACGCAACTTATTTGCGGGCAACAAAGATAACAAAACACGTTTGTACAAACCTATAAAAAACAGTAAATTCGCCACACTTCAAAAACAAACAGACAGTATGAAATTCGGAATTATAAAAGAACGTAAAAATCCACCAGATAGACGCGTAGTATTTTCACCAGAAAAATTACAAGAAATGCAACAACAATTTCCAGAAGCAGAAATTGTGGTAGAAAGTTCAGATATCCGTATTTTTTCAGACGAACAATATAAAAAAGCAGGATTTACAGTAACAGAAGATGTTACAAATTGCGATGTTTTGTTAGGTGTAAAAGAAGTTCCGTTAGAAAATTTAATACCTAATAAGAAATATTTTTTCTTCAGTCACACCATAAAAAAACAACCTTATAATAGAAAGTTGTTAAAAGCGATGTTAGACAAAAATATAGAGCTGTTTGATCACGAAACCATTACAAAAGAAAACGGAGCACGTTTAATCGGTTTTGGACGTTATGCAGGTTTAGTAGGTGCTTATAACGGATTTAGAGCAATAGGTTTAAGAGAAAACACCTTCAGCTTACCAAAAGTAGAAAACTTACCAGATTTAGATGCTGTAAAAGCCGAACTAGATAAAATTACACTTCCAAATTTAAAAATCTTGCTAACCGGTACAGGAAAAGTTGCTTATGGTGCAAAAGAAATTTTAGATCATTTAGGTATTAAGCAAGTTTCAGATGCTTTGTATTTAACTTCAAAATTTACAGAACCAGTTTATTGCATGGCAGATGTTATGGAATACGCAAAACGTAAAGACGGTAAAGTAGGAGAGAAGTTTGCTTTTTACAAAGACCCAACAGGTTACGAAAGTAATTTTATGCCGTACGCAAAAGAAACAGATTATTTTATTGCAGGTCATTTTTACGGAAATGATGCACCATATTTATTCACTAGAGAAGATGCAAAACATACCGATTTTAATATAAAATATGTAGCCGATATTTCTTGTGATGTAGATGGCCCAGTAGCTTCAACATTAAGAGCTTCAACAATTGCAGATCCTTTTTATGGTTATAATCCACAAACAGAAACCGAAACAACTTTTAAAGATGAAAATGCAATTACAGTAATGGCAGTAGATAATTTACCATGTGAATTACCAAAAGACGCAAGTGAAGGTTTTGGAGAGATGTTTTTAAAACATGTAATAGCAGCATTTTACAATAAAGATAAAGACGGAATTTTAGCTCGCGCAAAAATGACAACTTCGGGAGGAAAACTTTCAGAAAGATATAGTTATTTACAAGATTATGTAGACGGAAAAGAATAATTCATGCTTCAAGACAAACAATTTTTAATAGATACAGCCAAAATGAAAATGCCTTACGGTAAATACAAAGGTGTGTATTTGTCAGACGTTCCAGAAGCATATATTGTTTGGTATAAAAACCATGGTTTTCCAAAAGGGAAACTCGGGAAAATGATGGGTTTTGTTTATGAATTAAAACTAAACGGATTAGAAGATATTCTTAGAAAAGTAAGAGCATAATGAAACCCGCTGAAGAATATATCTTAACACGCCCAGAACCTTTTAAATCTATTTTATTGCATTTGCAAATTGTAATAGAAACAAACTTTCCAGAAGTTGAGTTAAAATTTAAATGGAAAATACCAGTCTATTATTTAAATGGACATCAATTATGTTATATAAATGCTTCTCTCAAAAAAGGATTTGTAGATGTTGGTTTTTGGGCTAAAAATATTCTAGAAGAATATTCAGATGTTATGGTCTCAGAAGGTAGAACTGTTGTAAAATCGTTACGTTATACTTCAATTGAAGATGTTGATAATGAGCTTCTTTTAAAAGTATTAAAAGAAGTTAGCTTACACAGCCACAAAGGGTTTTATAAAAGATAGTTTTTACTGAATTAAAAACTCCAAAACTACATTACCGTCAATAATTAAATAAGCTTCTTTGCTTGATTTAGGAGGAATTATTTTAATAAAACCAGTTGACTCTTTAAAATTTATTTTTGGTTTTTGAGAGTATCTACTACCTTTAAAACCAACAAATACTTTTTGAGTACTCTTTAAATTTTTAATCTGAAATTCAATATAACCTTCTTTGTTTTTCTTAATAACTCCACTTGTTGGGAAAACTAAAGTTAAGTTAGTGTTCAAAAACTTGTGATTATATATAGGTTGCTTGTAAAATGCTGTTTTACTTAATCTTTTTACTCTCAATTGCCAAATAGTTTGTTCAGGGAAATGAGTAAAGAATAATTTTTCCGTCGGAATATCAAAAAAGTAATTCGTAAAACTACGTTTCCATTTTCCGTTTTCTTCGTGTCCAGCTCCCCAAGTTGCATCAAAATAGCGCCATTCATCATTAATTTTTACTGCATTCCAAGCATGATTTGCGTTAAAAATAGGTATTCCTATTTCTTGAGGTGAGTTTCTTATATAACCTTTTATAAATTCATTTTCTATTTTAAGAAGTGTACAGATTTTAGCGAAAACTCTTGCGTAACCTTCGCAAACAGCTTTTTTAGAAGAAAGTGTTTCAGAAACAATTTGATTATTTAACGTTGTTATTTTTTGCTGCTTTTCCTCTTCCGAAGAATAACTAAATGAGTAGCTGGTTTTAGTCGGGCTGTAATATTCGGCTAAATCATAACGGATGTTTTGTGTTAACCAAATATAAGTAGCTCTTACTTTTTCTGTGTCTGAATTAAAATCTTCTGAAATTAAGTCGGCTAATTTTTCAGCAGAAATAAATTTAGGGTAACTTTTTACTTTTGCATCAACGGTACTAAAATATTGTGCATCAGCAGTAGAAATTGTAATCAGAAAAAAGAAAAAGAAAAGTTGTTTCATATTTGAAATTATATAACAACTTTGTTGAGCAAAAATTGTGCCTATAAATTATTCACAGTTTTCCTAATAGCAACCAAATTAGTTAATAATTTCTCTAAGTAGTTTAAATCTAACATGTTTGCTCCGTCAGATTTTGCGTTTGCAGGGTCAAAATGCGTTTCAATAAACAAACCATCTACGTTATTTACAACTCCAGCACGTGCAATAGTTTCAATCATGTCTGGTCTTCCACCTGTAACACCGCTTGTTTGATTTGGTTGTTGTAAAGAATGTGTAACATCTAAAATTGTAGGAGCAAATTCTCTCATTTCAGGAATTCCTCTAAAATCAACAATCATATCTTGGTAACCAAACATAGTTCCTCTATCGGTTATCCAAGCTTTATCAGAGCCACTATCTTTTACTTTTTGAACCGCGTGTTGCATGGCAGCTGGACTCATAAATTGTCCTTTCTTTAAATTAACAACCTTACCAGTTTTTGCAGCCGCAACTACTAAATCGGTTTGCCGAACTAAAAAAGCAGGAATTTGTAAAACATCTACATATTGAGCAGCTAAAGCAGCATCAGACACTTCATGAATATCGGTAACTGTTGGCACGTTAAAAGTCTCAGAAACTTTACGTAAAATTTTTAAGGCTTTTTCATCTCCAATTCCGGTAAAACTATCAATTCTACTTCTATTAGCTTTTTTAAAACTTCCTTTAAAAATATAAGGAATCTCTAATTTATCTGTAATAGAAATTACTTTTTCAGCAATACGCATTGCCATATCTTCACTTTCTATGGCACAAGGACCAGCAAGTAAAAAAAAATTATTAGAATCTGTGTGTTTTATATTTGGAACTAAAGATAAATTCATTGTAAATATTTTATGCAAAAATACAAATTTTAATTAGCTCTATTAAATTGATATTAAAATCAATTTTTAAAAAAAGCATAAAAAAAACCGCATTCAATTAAATGAATGCGGCTAAATTATAAGAATTTTATGCTATAATAATTATTTAATTGTAAAAGATACTCTTCTTACTAATTGTCTAGCTTCTTCTGAGTTCTTGTTTACAGAAGTATCTTCACCTTTACCATTGTATGATAATCTATTTGAAGAAATACCCGCTGCAACTAATACATCGTATACTTTTTTTGCTCTTTTTGTTGATAAAGATTGGTTGCTATTTGTGCTACCTAACTCATCTGCATAACCAGTTAATTCAACTTTAGTAGAAGGGTTTTCAGTTAAGTATTTAGCTACATAGTTAACAGCTTCTAAAGAATATTTTTGGATAGTACTTTTACCAAAGTCAAAATATACATTTTCATACCCTTTGTTTAATAATTCTTTAATAAAATCTACTTTAGGAGCAACAGTAGTTTTTCCTTTTTTAGAATATCTATTATCTAATTCAGTAACTAAAGCAGCTTTGTTATAATCGCTTTTAACACCTGTTAATTTAGCAATTTTAGCTTCAGCAGTTTTTAAACGATTTTCTAAAGCCGTTAACTCGTTAGTTTCTTCAACAGTAGGTTCGTTAGATTCAACATACCAATCTGCATGAGTTTTTTCTTTACCTAAGTAGATGTTAAGACCTACTGAAGCATTAAATAAACCACCATTAAAACCATTACGAGAAGTTCTTCCATTTCCATCAAAAGATATATTTTGGTATAAATGACCAACAACAGAAGCGTCTAAGAATAAAGCAACACGATCTGTTAATTTAACTTGTGGAGTTACACCAAAAACAACATTTATCATTCTGTCCTTTGGAGCATTAGGTTGGTAAGCTTTAAGGTCAGATAAACCAACACCACCATGAATTAATAAGTTAATTCTTTGCGTCCAGTCTCTAAATCCTAAGATTTCACCTGCATTAACAACACCTTCTATAGTTCCTCTATAATAATCAGTGTCAAAAGGCTTTCCTCCGTCAGCTTCAGAAAATTGATTAAATCCGAAATCTACACGTAAACCAAATTTTTCGTTAATCATGTATCTTCCACCAATATTTGCTTGCCAAAAATCTGGAGTATCAGTTCCATATCCAGAAGACAATGGGAAAACTGGTTTGTGTACACCAACACCTAAATCTATAGACCATTGATTAAATTCTTGTGCGTTAGCTTCTGTCATTGTACAGAATACTACAACTAATAATAATACTATTTTTTTCATAATTATTTTATTTAAAAAAATTTTCGAGGCGCAAAGATAGCTATAATGTTAACATTGACTATGTTAAATTTTATTATTTTTTTTGTAAATTTTAATGCTTTAATGTTAAGAAAAAAGTTGTTTTATTGTTGAGGTGAAAATCTTCAAAAACACGTATTTTAATTAGCTATCTTTAACCTTTTAAAAATGTATTCAAAATGAAAAAAATCACATTAATTTTAAGTGCCTTAGTAGTTTTTATTTCTTGTAAAGAAACTAAAAGTGTAACCAGTCAAAAGAAATCTAACGTTGTAGAAAAAGCACAAGCTACAATAGATAGTGTAACGGTAAGAAAACACTTGTATACTTTAGCTTCTGATGATATGGAAGGAAGAGGAACAGGAACTCCAGGAATAGAAAAAGCAGCAGTTTATATAGAAAATGAGTTTAAACGTATTGGTTTAAAAACGTTTAAAGACTTGGCAGATTATCGTCAAACATTTACATTTAAAAATAGAAGAACAGGAGAAGATATTACGAGTAGTAATATTATAGGTGTTTTAGAAGGTAAAAGTAAAAAGGAAGAAATTGTAATAGTTTCTGCACATTACGATCACTTAGGAATGAAAAAAGATGGTGAAGGAGATTTAATTTTTAATGGAGCAAATGATGATGCTTCTGGTGTAGCAGGAGTTTTAGTGTTAGCCGAATATTTTAAAAGCGTTGGAAACGAAAGGACAATTGTTTTTGCGGCTTTTACAGGTGAAGAAATGGGCTTAATTGGTTCTACAGAATTTGGAAAAGGAATTGATGCTTCTAAATTTGTTGCTGGAATTAATTTAGAAATGATTGGTAAAACACCAAGTTTTGGGCCAAATACTGCATGGTTAACAGGTTTTGAACGTTCTGATTTTGGTAAAATAATTCAGAAAAACTTAGAAGGAACAGGTTATCAATTATTTCCAGATCCATATAAAAAATTTAATTTATTTTTTAGATCAGACAATGCTTCTTTAGCGCGCTTAGGAGTTCCATCTCATACATTTTCTACAACACCAATTGATGTAGATAAAGATTATCATAAAGTATCTGACGAAGCAGCAACTTTAAACATGACTGTGGTTACCCAAACTATACAGGCAGTTGCAAAAGGAACTGAAAGTATTATTAACGGAAAAGACACACCAACAAGAGTAGTAATAAAAGAGTAATTGCGTAATTCGCATTTTTAGTATTGGTTATTTTTTAAATTGTTAAAATTTTCACAATATTTTTATTATATTCGTGAGATTTTAATTTAAAACCCTCAATTATGAAAAAACTACTTTACGCATTAACTTTACTATTACTTATTGCTTCATGTTCTAATGATGAAATTCTAGAACAACAAACAATAGATAATCAAGAACTACTTTCAAGAGCTGATATCAATAAAATTATAGATAATTCACTTCAAACTACAGGAGATTTCGATTGGTCAAAAGCCGATGCAAAAACTATTTATAGTGCTGTTAAATTAGGTGATGGAATTCTAACAATTGGTTATGGTTATTCTTCTGATGAATTTGCTAAATCATCATCTTCAAAAGATGTAAAAGATGATATTCTAAATGTTATTTACAAAACGGAAGAGCTAAGTAATACAAAAGCTAGGAGTGAAGCAGAAATATTTTCACATGAAGATATAAATGTATTTGATATTCAAATTAAAAACTTTGCAACTGTAGAAAAATTATTAAAACAAGGAAGAGTTAGATACATAGAACCAACAGGATATGATTATTTTAATGAGCAAGAAGTACAAGCTCGTTCTTCTAGTTCTTCATCTGGTTCTGGTTGCGGTTATGAGTCTTCAACTTTATCTTCAGCAGATTATAGAACTATAGCCCCAGGATCAAGAGTTCCTTGGTCTTTTGATGCACATAACATTCCTGCAGCATGGAATCATAGTACAGGAGCAGGTGTAACTGTAGCTGTAGTAGATTCAGGATTATCTCCTCAACAAAGCTTAATGAACCAAGATTTTAACGATGGAGATTCTTCAGGAAGATTTGTTCAAAAATATGGAACCTTTGTAGATTCTTGGTGGTCTTGGTCTAATAATTACGACGGTGTGCACGATAAATGTGGTCATGGGACAAGCATGGCATCAGTAGCAACTGCGCCAAGAAATAATAACAATTTACCAGTTGGTGTAGCTTACAATGCAAATTTAGTTTCTTATAGAGCAGTAGAAAATGTAATAATTAACGATTATCACGAAAAAAGAGGAGTTTCAGAAGCTTTAACAGCTTTAGGAAAACGTAGCGATGTAAAAGTAATTTCTATGTCAATAGGTTCTCCATTTAGTATTGGTAAAGTAAAAGATGCCGTAAGATATGCGTATGGTAAAGGGAAAATGATAATTGCAGCAGGCGGAACATCAACAAGTTTTACAACTTGGTACGGAGTAATTTTTCCAGCAAGTATGAGCGAAACGGTAGCTGTAACAGGTGTAAAAGAAGGTCAATACAGTAAATGTGATGTTTGTCATACAGGTTCTAAAATAGATTTTACGGTACAAATGCAACGTACAAATGGTACAAGTAATAAAGTGCCAGTTTTAAGTTATTATAACGGTCAAGCAGATTATGTAGGCGGTTCTTCTGTGGCAACGGCAACAACAGCAGGTATTGCAGCGTTGGTTTGGGCAAAACACCCAACTTGGTCGCGCACACAAGTATTAAATAAAATGAAGCAATCTGCAGATTTTTATCCAAGTAAACACTCTAAATATGGCTATGGAAACATAGACGCTTTGGAGGCGGTTCAATAATAAACAACTAACTGAACCTAAAAGTCTTGTAAGAAATTGCAAGACTTTTTTTATTTTTATGGAATAATTTTTGCTTTATATTTGGGCGTTCGAGCGGGCTTTCCATTATATCTTTTTTTGAGAAAAACAAAAAAAGGATGTCATTACAATCCCTAACGCAAAACCGAGCAATCAATAAAAAAAGAAAAAAATGAAACATTTAAAATACCTTTTACTATTCTTAGTTGTAGCCTGTTCATCACCAAAAATTGTATATGATTATGATACACAAGAAGATTTTACAACATATAAAACCTTTAATTTTTTTAGTGATGCAGGAAAAGGATTAAACGATTTTGATATAAAAAGAATAGAATCAACTATAGAAAATACACTTAATAAACAAGGTTTAAAATTATCAGAAACACCAGATTTTTATATTAATTATTCATCTAAAGAATTAGAAAAAGAAGAAGACAATAATGTAGGAGTTGGAATTGGAGGAGGAAATGGCGGATTTGGAATTGGTGTTTCAACCGGTATTTCACTTGGTGCAGAAAAAAGGTTACAGCAATTAACAATAGATTTTGTTTCTGCAAAAGAAGATCAACTATTCTGGCAATCTATTTCAGAAAGTTTATTAAAAGTAAAAGCAGCACCAGAAGAAAGAACTAAACATTATCAATCTTTACTACCAAAAGTGTTTTCTGAATTCCCTCCAAAAAAGAAAAAATAATGGCCTATAATGAGTTTTTAGTTGATAGAGTAGCTCAGTTTTTTAGAGAAAAAAGTATTCATTTTAATGCTAAAAAAATGTTTGGCGGATTTGTTTTTATGATAGACAATAAAATGTGTGTTGGAGTAATGAAAGACCAAATCATGGCTAGAATTAATCCTGATATTTTTGAAAAATCTATATTAAAGGAAGGTTGTAAACCAATGGACTTTACAGGAAAAAAAATGAAAGGATTTGTTTATTTAAGTGATGAAGCCATAGATTTGGAAGACGATTTACATTATTGGTTGCAACTAGCATTAGACTTTAATCCGTTAGCAAAAGCAAGTAAAAAAAGAAAATCCTCTAAAAGTTAATTTAGAGGATTTTTTTATATTGTAATAAGAGTTTTCTTAAAACTGATATTTTACAGAAAGTGCAACATCAGAATTTAAACCGCTTAAACCTCCAGAAATTCCAATTTCTGGTCTGTAATCTACAGAAAGTAATATTGGAGTATCAAAATCATATTCAATACCAACAACACCTGCAGCATAAATTCCAGTTCCTCCAGCTGAAACTATTCCACCACCAGCACCAGCGTACCAGTTAAACTTGTCTTCTAAATTCCAAACCCATTGGTATAAACCAGTTGCTTTAAAATTTGTAAATTCATTAGCCAAACCTAAATCAATTTCTAAACGATTGTTTTCTCCTAATGCTCTTTGGTAGGTAATTTCTCCACCAACTCCGTTTCCACCACTAAAGCGTAAACCGATTGCGTTTTCAGAAATATCTTGTGCATTTGCAGAAAAAGCTCCTGCGATAATTAATCCTAAACTTAAAAGTATTTTTTTCATAATTGTATTTTTAATATGAGGTTGCAAATATACAACGCTATTTTACATTAATTCTAATTCCTTCACTATTACTACTAAATTCTGGAGCATACATGCTTTGTATTGTTGTAATTCCGTTGCTAAAGTTACCAGCATTATTTACACGAACATCGTATTCAAAAACATAGACTCCTTTAGGTAAACGATCAAAAAAGAAATTTGTTGCCGCATCTTTTGTACTTTCATAATATCCCAAACCATCTTGCCATTTATATTGGGATAAAACATTTATAGGTTCTACTCCAGAAGCTCGCATGTCTTTCATATGAATAAATTCTATTGCTCTATCTACACGTAGTTCTATGCGAACAGTAATTAAATCACCTATATTTAATTCGGTATTCTCTTTAATTTCTTGTAATTCTTTTCCTGTATCTGAATTTACTTTTAAGAATAGTTTTTTCTTCAATTTTAAAGGAGTTTCAGCTGAGGTTATTTTGTCTAAATCTTCAAAATATTGCCAATACAAACCGCCCCAAGCAATTCCATTTCCTTTTTTAGCAATTGTTACATCTGCCATTTTTGGTGTAATTTCTTGTGCATTCCACGACGTTTTAAAATAACCAGTTCCAGCTTCTATTGCAATGTCTTTCATTTTTGAAGGTTCAATTTTTATATCACCTAAATTAATATCAACCATATCAGTTATAGAAATCCAATCGCTTCCGTTTAATAATAATGCATATACAGCTTCAGATGTTGCTTTGGTAGTTTTCCAACTATTTGTTTGCTTATTCTTTAGCAGCCAGATTTTTAGATTATCGATATTATTCAGATTCCTCTTCGCACTTTCAGGCTCATTCGGAATGACACCAACTTCAGAAAACGTTTCAATCATCAATGCTTGTGTTTCTACAGGTGCTTGATAATAGTAATAACCAGCAGTGTTTTCTTTCCAATACATTCCTAATTCATCAGAAGTAATACTATTTTCTTCTAGCGATTTTACAATTTTATTGGCAATAGATTTTTCTCCAGTTCTAAACTGAATCAATGCAATTTGCCCTTTTGCGTACAAGTTGTAATCGTTCCAATAAGTTGCAGATTGTTGTGTATAATAATCAACAGCTTCTCTGGTTTTCTTGTTGAATTGTTTATCAATATAAAAACTACGCATGTATAAATATTGTAAAGCGAAATAACTTAGATGATTTTGTTTTAAGAATTCCTCATACTTTTTCTGACCGTTTTTAGCTTTAATTTTTGCAGCTCTTTTTAATAAATCGTCATATTTTTCAACAATTTCTTCATCCAAAAATTGAACAGCTTTATCAAGCATTTGTTGTGTGTCTTTGTCTAAATCTGTTACACCTAATTTTTGTAAATGCCCAAAACCAGAAGCAATGTAGTTTGTAATAAAAGCACTCGGATATCTTCCGCCTTTAAACCAAGGGAAACCACCAGAATTCATCTGAATTTCTTGTAACTTCTTAATAGATTTTGATTGCTCATCCTTCATTTTCGATAAATCGAACAACAACGCAATTCGTTTCTTTTGTTCCGTTTCCGATTGCGAATCACGCAACCAAGGCGTTTCTTGAATGATTAACGATTTTAATTCTTGATTCTTCTCTAAATTACTTAATAAAGCATCCGAAGATTTCCATTGAGTAAAAACTTCTTGAATTTTCTGATTCGAATTTGCAACATGCGTAGCCAACGTATTTGCGTAATATCTAGAGAAAGTTTGCTCTGCACATTCATATGGATATTCCATTAAATACGGTAACGCTTGTATTGCGTACCAAGCTGGATTAGACGTCATCTCCAACGTTAATTTATGGTTACTTAATGTTGATGAACTGTTATTCTTCAACTTATCTAACGTAAATGTTTTTGTCTGATTTGAACGAATCCACATTGGTAACGTTTCTGTAACCAGCATTCTGTTTGTTAAAACAGGCAATGCATTTTGTTCTCCATCGGAAAAATCGCCAGCTTTTGCAATTACTTTATATTGAACTGCTCCAATGTTTTCAGGAATTGATAATGTCCAAGAAACATTTGTGTTTCCGTTTTTATCTACTGTAAAGTTTTTGTTTTTCTCTAAATTGTTTAAAGCGGTATTAATTTCTGCGCCAGTAATTGCATTGGTAAGTTGTAATTGCGCAAAACCATTTAATATTTCTTCTGTTAAATTACTGATTTTAGAACTGAAGATAATTTTATCTCCTTCACGTAAAAAACGAGGTGCATTTGGTACAACCATTAACTCTTTTTGCGTTACTGCTTTTAATGTTTTAGTTGCCGATTGCAATGTTTTTGTATGTGCTAACAATTGCAATTTCCAACGTGTTAATGCTTCTGGAGCTGTAAATTTAAAACTCACGTTTCCTTTTTTATCTGTTTGTAACTGCGGAAAAAAGAAGGCGGTTTCTTGGAGGTTTTTACGTGCTTTTACATTAGCTAACTCCGAATCTAATTTTGCTTGACCAGATTTTGTTGTGATAATTACAACGCCGTTTACTGCTTTTTGACCATAAATTGCCACTGCATCAACTCCTTTAATAACAGACATTTCTGCAACAAGATCCATATTTAAATTATTAAGGTCACTAGTCTTAACTATTTTTCCGTCAATAACTACTAGAGGTGTTTTTCCATTTTCAATAGAACCAATTCCTCGAATCATTATTTTAGGTGCATTTCCAGGTTGAGCACTATCATTCATTATGGAAACTCCCGAAACTTGACCTTCAAGAGCATCAGAAACTTTACTTACAGATCCAGTATATGATTTTTTAGTTGTTGTTCCATAACCAATTACTACAACTTCATCTAAAGCATCTTCTTCTATAGATTCTACAATATTTACATTTCCTTTTCGCATCATCATACGCATTCTATTATTTCCAAAATGAAGCCCAAACCAATTCAAAGCATCATATTGGTTATTTGGAATTGAATAATACATATTGTGGTTATTCCTAATATGAAAATTTGTATTTCCAAAACTATGGCTTGCAGAACTTCTGTTATAAGAATAATACGCTGCAGGTTGTTGAATTGGATTAAATTGCCAATTATGTTGTTTAAATTCATCTAAAGAAGCATCGTACATGGAAGCTAAAACTTCAGCAGCAACTTTATCGTTTTTGTCATTTTTAATGGTGAAACTCCAAGTTTGTTCTGCTCCAGGTTGTAACTTATCTCTAAATGTTTTAGTTTCTATCGCAATAGATGTTTCTTTTTTATGAGGAACAGTTATAACTAAGTTTCCACGATTAAAATCGTTATAATTTACATAATGATAACGAATTGCAAATCCGCCAATGTCTTCTTTTTTAACAGGAATTTTTAACGTCTTAATTTCATTGTTCAAACGAACAATATGCGTTTTTTCAATTTTGTGATTGCGTTCAATTTGTACAACAACACTAATGTCTTTAGAAGCAGAACCAATTTTTAATTCAACATTTTCGCCAACTAAATAATTTGTTTTATTCGGATTTATACTAAATAATTTACTGTCTGAAACTATTTCTTCTGAAGGACTAAAAACAGTGAAACGCGCTTCTTCTTTTACTTTTTGACCAAATTTATCTTGCGATTCCACAATGGCAATATAGTTTCCTGAACCACCTAACCATTTTTTTATGTTTTTTAATTTAATTTCTTTAGATTTATCTGTATTGAAATTAGTTTTAAAAACTAAAACTCCTTTTTCCCAATTTTTATCATTTGCTTCATTATTTGTATACGGTTCATGCGGAAAGAGTTTTCTGAATTCAGTTTCAGAAATATCTTGATAATCTGGTGCGTTCCAAGATCGCTTTCTTAACGGATTTTTAGGTGCTTGTAATTTGTGAATTTTTAAAGTTCCTTTAGCAGCTACAAATTCACCATTTAGGTTTTCAGTTGTTATAGTTACCGTATTATCTTTCTCGTTTTTATTAATTTTTTGAGCAATGGAAAGTTTTGCTACTAATGCATGATAACCAATTTTTACTGTTGTAGTTGCGCTGCGAGTTTCTCCGTTTACGTCCGTTACATCGGCAGAGATTTCATAGGTGAAAATTGGTAAACTTTCTTTTGAAACACTTTCGTCAGGCAATGCTTTAAAAATGATTTTAAATTCGCCTTTAGCATCTGTAATACTTTCTCCATGCGTAATTTCTTGCGCTTCAGAAGAAAAATTTGGTCTTCTCCAATACCACCAACTTGGATACTGTACTTTTCTATGCACACGATACACCACTTTTGCATCGGTAATATTTGAACCCGCAAAAGCTTTTGCAAATCCGTTTATGGTAATACTATCGTTTAATCTAAAGGTTTCTGTAGTTGGTTTAAATTCGGTTTTAAACTTTGGTCTTTTGTATTCTTCAACTGAAATAACAATATTATTATCATTAAAATAAATATTATCAACGTCATATTTACTTTCGTCAATTTTATCACTTCCTTCTAATTCAATTGAATATTCTCCAGTTAAGCCATTATTTGGAAGTCTAAATTCTCCAGCAACCGAACCAAATTCATTTAGTTTTAATTCTAAATTTTTTACTTCTTGATCATTAACATCAGATAAAATTATTTTCACATATTCATTTGTGAAAACTTCAGATTTTTCATTTTGTTTTTTTAATACAATTGCCTTAAAATAAACAGTTTGTCCAGGTCTATAAATACTTCTATCTGTAAAAATAAAAGGTTTAATTTCTATTTCATTATCAACCTTTTTGTTGGAGTTATCGCGATGTTGGTATAAGTAATAATCACCAAAAGTTGCAGTATCATTATTATGATTGACTGTGATAACAACTTGATTATGACGAGCAGCACTTTTATAGCTGAAAAATCCGTTTTTATCGGTAGTGAAATTTTTATTTATTGGTGTATTATATCTGCTTGTGTTGTAGTTTTTAAGATTTATGGAAGCATTTTTAATAGGTGCCCCGTTGTTTCTATCTACAATTTGATACGTATAAATCCCGTTGTTGTTCGCTTCTACCAATGCTAAATTGGTAACTTGCATGTTTACAGTTCCAAAGATTGATTTGTCATTTAAATCAGTACTTTCAGAAGCAACAATTAAATAATTTCCTTGTGCCATTTTTGGAACAATAACTTCCGTTGTGTGTTGTAGATAATCATGTTCATTTCTTAAAGTGGCGTTCCAAGAAGTTACTTTGTCAAGTTTATTTATAAAATTGATTTTAGCAGAATCTTGATGCGTTCTGTTTAGTTTCTCTAATTGCGTCTTATTGATTTTATATGCTGAAAAATTTAGCTTGTCAACGTTTTTATAACTGATTAATAAACGAGAATTTGTATCAATTGGTACATACTTTTCTGAAGTTATATGTAAACTCTTATTCTTTATTTGTGCTTTTAAAGCAATACACTTTTTTGCGCCATTACTTTCTGGAAATTTCTCAATAATCGAATTACAAATAGCTAATGCTTCTTTGTTTTTAAAACGATGTTCTGTATTGTTTTCTGCTGAATAAGAATTGGCTTGTTGTTGATAAATCTGCGCAATTTCAAAAGCATATAATCCGCTTTCTTGGTTGTTTTTATGTTTCTCTTGAGAGTCTTTTAAGGTTTGTAAAAAAAGTACTTCCTTATTATTGAAAGTTGCGTGTTGTTTTACAAAATGCAAACGTTGTAAATCTACATCAACCAAAGCGGTTGGATTTTTATCTGCTAAATGAAAACCAATTAAATCTTGATAGATTTTTAAAGCATTAAACTCTAAAGACAAACTGTCTTTTGTCTCTAAATTTAAATGAGAAAATGTAGTTGCTTCGTCTATAAATTTAGCATTATCAATTGTAAATTGATACGCTGGTTTTGTAATATTATTTTCTGGAGTTTTATAAAATGATAATGCATTATGCGCTAAAAAATCATATAACGTTGGTCTGAATTCTTTAGAACCTTTTACAACATGTAGAATGTCTGCAAATTGATGCACATCAACTTTTTGCAATAATAATTTTTCTTCTAAAGATGCTTCATAATACGTATGAATTTCTGTAAAAAGAGTGTTTAAATCCCAGGTTCTAAAATCGTTTTCATCAACTTTTTCACTTGTTTTTGTACGTTGGTAAAATTTCCATCTATTTTGATTAAAATATTGCCAATGTAAATTAGCTAAAACATTTTGTAGTACATTTTTTGTTGGAAAACTACTTTTTTCAATCTGATTTTTAAATTGATTAACAACTTTTAATTGTGCATCTTCCTCCAAAATTAATGCAAACTTGCTTTTATAGAATAACGTTTTTACAATCTGTGAAGAATTGTTGTTCTTTTCTGCTTTAGCGTAAATATCTTCTACAACTTTTAAAGCCGATTTTGGTAAATTATCAACTTCAAATTTGTGTACTTTTTCCCACAAACTTGTAAAGTTTTCTTGAGCGTTTAAGTTAGTTGCAAATAATAATATCATCAGTAATAAAGGTGTAATTCTTTTCATAATCTAAATGTTTTACAAATCAAAAGACCAATTATTTATAAAAATACACAATCTAAATTGCGTGAATAGGTCTTTTTAATACGTAAACGTAACTTTTCAATGAGTTTCGGTTTAAAGATAGTTAAATCTACTTTGGTTTTGTATTTTTGATTTTTGTTGAAAATTCATCAATTATAAATTATTAGTAAATGAAAATTCATTTTATAGCCATTGGCGGAAGTGCAATGCACAACTTAGCAATAGCATTACACCAAAAAGGATACCAAATTACAGGAAGTGACGATACAATTCACGATCCTTCTAAATCTCGTTTAGCAAAATATAATTTGTTGCCAGAAGAATTTGGTTGGTTTCCTGAGAAAATAGATTCAGATTTAGATGCAATTATTTTAGGAATGCACGCTAAGAAAGACAATCCTGAGTTGTTAAAAGCACAAGAATTAGGGTTGAAAATATATTCGTATCCAGAGTTTTTATACGAACAATCTAAAGATAAAACACGGGTTGTAATTGGTGGTTCGCACGGAAAAACAACTATAACCTCTATGATTTTACACGTGTTAAATTACCATGATAAAAAAGTAGATTACATGGTTGGAGCGCAATTAGAAGGCTTTGAAACCATGGTTCATTTAACGGAAGAAAACGAATTTATTGTTTTAGAAGGCGATGAATATTTGAGTTCGCCAATAGACATGCGTCCAAAGTTTCATTTATACAAACCAAATATTGCTTTGTTAAGCGGAATTGCTTGGGATCATATTAATGTTTTTCCAACGTTTGAAAACTATGTGGAGCAGTTTTCAATTTTTACAGATTCTTTGGTAAACGGCGGAATTATGGTTTATAATGAAGAGGATACTATTGTAAAAGATGTGGTAGAATCTTCTACTAATCATATTAAAAAATACGAGTATAACACACCAAAACATTCTATAGAAAACGGAATTACTTTTTTAGAAACTGAGGAAGGAGATTTACCGTTAGAAATCTTTGGAAATCATAATTTACAAAACTTAGCAGGTGCAAAGTGGATTTGCCAGCACATGGGAATTGATGAAGATGATTTTTATGAAGCTATTGTAACTTTTAAAGGAGCAAGCAAGCGTTTGGAAAAGATTGCAGAAAATGATGCTACAGTAATTTTTAAAGATTTTGCCCACAGTCCAAGTAAAGTTTCTGCAACTACAACTGCGGTTAAAAATCAATATAACAATAGAACTGTTTTAGCGTGTTTAGAATTACATACCTATTCTAGTTTAAATGCAGATTTTTTGGCGGAGTACAAAGGAGCTCTAGATAATGCAGATAAAGCAGTTGTTTTTTACTCGCCGCATGCAGTAAAAATAAAACAATTATTAGCAATTACTGAGCAACAAATTGCCAATGCTTTTCAACGAGACGATTTAATTATTTATACAAATTCACAAGAATTTAAAGATTTTTTATTTGAACAAGATTTAAAAAACAAAGCTGTTTTATTAATGAGTTCTGGTAATTATGGTGGTTTAGATTTTGAAGAAGTTAAAAACCTTGTATAAAAAAAGAGCAACTTTTTAAAGTTGCTCTTTTTTTAGTTTAAAAAAGTGATTTATTACTTAATTACTATCTTTTTAGTAAGTTGTTTATCACCTTCATTTACCTTTAAAAGGTAAATTCCAGCATTTAAATTACTAACATCAACCCTATCATTAGCATTTACTTTAGTAGAAATTAATCTTCTTCCTAAAATGTTGTAAACTTCAACATTCTTCTCTTCACCGTTTGAAGATTTAATAAAAACCTCTCCGTTAGTTACTGGGTTTGGATATACATTTACATCAAGTTTATTGAAAGAATCTGTATCAAGAACACTTCCAGACATTTTTACAATTATATCATCAAGAGCAAATTCATCTCTAGAACTACTACCGACTTCATCATCTCCAGTCCATCTAATATATAAGCTTCCACCATCAGGGATGTTTAATCCAGAAATATTTTTAAATCTTCCTATTTGTTCCCAACTAGCTTCTGGAATAGCGTCTCCAGTTGATGTAAAATCCATTGCAGCAACCTCAGTGTAAGTAGAGTTGTCTGTACTATAAGAAAAGTTAAAACTGTTTCCTCTTGGTGCATTGTTTAAAATCCAAATATTGTAGCTAATATTTGTTTCTATAACCGCTGCACCTGTATTATTATCAATCTTTAAAGTAATTGTTCCAGGAGTAAAATCTGAGCCACCTGGTTGAATTCCAATAGCGTTATTTTTTGTGCCACCATTTGAAATATCAAATGCATATAAGCCACCAGTACTTACTCCTCCATCATTTTCTCCTCTTGTTAAATCAGCAGCAGAGCTAAATCCAGTAATTGTCCATGCATCACTATCTAATTGTCCAGATGCCGGTGAAGCATCTAAACCTGAAGCAATAAACTGTCCGTTATTAACATCAGCAACTGTTGAATCAAAATCAATTGTAAAGTCTGTATCAGCAGTTGTAATACTTAATTGACCCCAGGAATTTTGGATTCCCAAAAAAAGTGATGCAACTAATAATGTTTTTAAAAAGTATTTTTGTTTCATAAAATTGTGTTATTAAATTAGTTGTCAAATTTATAGGGTTAAAAGATAAGAATAAATTTTTTAATATTAAATTAATATTAATTATTTCTCCAAAAGAAAGGTGTAAATAATATTAAAACTGTAAATAATTCTAACCTACCAATTAGCATTAAAAAAGAGCAAAACCATTTAGCACCGACCGATAAATGCGCAAAATTATCTACAGGACTTACAGATCCAATTGCTGGGCCAATGTTTCCTAATGAAGAAGCTGCAGCGCCAAAAGCAGACATAATATCTAAGCCTAAAATTGTAAATATAACTGTGCTTATTATAAATATTAGCATGTATAAAATAAAGAAAGATAAAATATTAAAAACAATACTCTGACTGACAGTTTTACCGTCATACCTTACAGGAATTATGGCATTTGGATGCAGTGCTTTTTTAAATTCCAGAAAACTGTTTTTTAGCATTACTATGTGTCTTACAATTTTAATACCTCCAGAAGTTGACCCTGCAGAACCTCCTGTGAAAAATAAAGCGAAGAAAATTCCGGTTGCAAAAAAGCTCCACATAGTAAAGTCTGCTGACACAAAACCAGTGGTTGTTACAACTGATATAACTTGAAACAAAGCATGTCTTATTGCACTTTCTGCATTTCCATAAACTTTAGGATGTGCAATTGTTGTCTGTAAATTTGGATCTTGAAAAAAGTAAATAATTATAGCAATTAAGAGAGAAACACCTAAAGTACCAAAGAGGTAGTATTTAAACTCTTCACTTTGAAATACTTTTTGCACTTTTCCTTTTAGAGCAAAATAGGTTAACACAAAGTTTGTTCCTGCAATAAACATAAAAAAGATAATTATGTACTGTACAGCAGGAATTCCGTTCCAATAAGCAACACTAGCATTTTTTGTAGAAAAACCTCCTGTACTTACTGTTGCCATAGCATGGTTTATGGCATCAAACCAAGACATTCCTGCTATTTTTAATAATAAAAATTGTGCAAAAGTTAAAACTACATATATTAGATATAATCGTTTGGCAGTATCAGTAATTCTAGGGTGCAATTTATCTGCTGATGGACCAGGAGCTTCCGCCATAAATAGCTGCATTCCTCCAATTCCAAGCATTGGTAATATGGCAATTGTTAAAACTATAATTCCCATTCCTCCAATCCAATGCGTAGCACTTCTCCAAAAAAGTATTCCTTTTGGCATGGATTCTATATCTGTTAAAATGGAAGATCCGGTTGTAGAGTACCCAGAAATAGTTTCAAAAAAAGCATTGGTTATGTTTGGTATTGCGCCAGATAATAAATAGGGTAACATGCCTGTAAAAGAAAGTGTTAGCCAGCCAAGTGTAACAATTAAATACCCTTCTTTTTTTTGAATATTAGTGCTTTCGGGTTTGTTAAAGAAGTACAGTAACAAACCAATAGAAATAGTAATTATTCCTGCATTTAAAATTCCCCATTTGGCAACTTCTTCATGATAAATACTAAACGGAACAGCAAACAGCATAAAAATACCGTTCATTATTGCGGTTATACCAAGAAAGCGGTAAATTATTTTTAGGTTGAGGTTCATTAGTTAAATAATTCTTCAACAGTACTTATAGCTTCAGGTAAACAAAATACAATAACTTTATCGCCATTTTGTATTTGCATATTACCAAAAGACATTAATGCTTTTTCATTTCTAATAATTCCACCAAAAACGGCTTCTCTAGGAAAACGAAGTTCTTTAATAGGTTTTTCAGTAACCTTAGCATTTGGTTGTACTTCAAACTCAAATACTTCGGCATCAATATTATGTAAATTTGCCAATGCCAAAATTTCCCCTTTTCTAATATGACGGAAAATATTACTAGCGGCAATTAATTTTTTATTAATAAGTGTATCAATTCCGATAGTTTGAGAAATATTTATATAATCCATATTCTCAACCAAAGCAATTGTCTTTTTTACACCTTTAGATTTAGCTACTAAACAAGACATTATATTGGTTTCAGAATCTCCTGTAACCGCAATAAAAGCGTCCATTTGTCTAATACATTCTTCCTCTAAAAGCTCTAATTTACGCCCGTCACCATTAATAACTAAAGTATTAGAAAGTTCTTCGGCCAAACGTATAGCTTTGTTCTTATTCTTTTCTATTAATTTAACCTTAAAATTATCTTTACAAAGATTTCTAGCAGTTTTTTGACCAATACCACTTCCTCCTAAAATCATTACATTATTTATGTCTAAATGCTCTTTACCAATTATTGGGTATAATTTATCTAAACTATAATTTGGTACAGAAAAATAAACTTGGTCAGACATTTTATAGACAGTATCTCCACGCGGAATTATAGTTTGCGCAACACCTTCTCGTTTAATAGCAATGGTAATAAAATCTACCATATTAAACTTGTCTTTTGCTTCTTTTACAGTTAAATCTACAATGGGAGATTTATACGTAAGTGAAGTTCCCATCACATTAAAAAGTCCGTTTTCAAAAGCAACCGTATCGTTAAAAGAAGATTGATTTAACAGCATTTTTATTTCATCAGCTGCCAATTCTTGTGGAGAAATCATAAAATCTACACCAAAATCTTTAAAATTAACATCTTTAGTCTCTAAAAACTCCTGATTTTTAATTCTAGCAATGGTTTTTTTTACACCCAACGCTTTTCCAATAACTGAAATAGTAAAATTTGTGTTCTGACTTTCTGTAACGGCAAGTAATAAATCTGCTTTTTCAATGCCAATTTCCTTCAATAATTTAACAGAAGTAGCATCACCTTTTTTAGTGATAACATCCAAATTATTATTAATATAATTTAGTTTATCTCCGTCAAAATCAATCACATAAGTGTCTTGAGATTCGTAGGACAGTAATTTAGCTAAATGGAAGCCAACATCACCAGCTCCAGCTATAATAATCTTCATAAGTAAGAATAAGAATAGAATGCAAAGATACGGTTTTACATAAACAAAACTATTTTTAAGAAGCTATTTCCCGCTTTCACTACTCGCTTTTTTTGTGAAAAACAAAAAAGAGCTCAAACAAACCGTTCAATCAGGGCTAAACCTGTTAGCCTAATTTTAGTACAAAAAGCAAACTAAAATCTCATTTACTATCTTTGTTAAAAAAGCAAAAAGATGGAAAAGTTAACAATAAAAGCATGGGCTTTAGATGATCGACCTCGAGAAAAACTAGTTTCAAAAGGAAAAGCAGCATTATCTGATGCAGAACTAATTGCCATATTAATAGGCTCTGGAAATAGGCAAGAAAGTGCCGTAGCATTATCCAAAAGAATTTTACAATCGGTAGATAATAATTTAAACAAATTAGCACGTTTGTCTGTAGAAGAACTACAGGTTTTTAAAGGAATAGGAGAAGCCAAAGCAATTTCAATAATAACAGCTTTAGAATTAGGAAAAAGAAGACAGTTTGAAGAAGCTTCAATAAACCCAAAAATAACAAGTAGCAATAGTGCGTTTAAAATAATGCAACCTGTAATTGGAGATTTAGCTCACGAAGAATTTTGGGTTTTATATCTTAATAATGCAAACAAAGTATTAGAGAAACATCAAATAAGTAAAGGTGGTTTAACAGCAACTTTGGTAGATGTTAGATTGTTGTGTAAAAGAGCTTTAGAACTATCTGCAATTGGTATGATTGTTTGCCATAATCATCCGTCTGGAAAACTACAACCAAGTAATTCAGACAAAACATTAACTCAAAAAATAAAACAAGCCGCAATAACCTTAGATATTACATTGCTAGATCATTTAATAATAACCGAAAAAGCGTATTTTAGCTTCGCAGATGAAGGATTAATATAATTTACAGTTTTCAGTAGCAGTTTACAGTATGTAACTGACTGCCAACTGCGACTGCCAATTGCTAACTGAACATAATGATATTAGTTTACACACATAAAATTACTCCAAGACTTCGCTATATATTTAAGCATATCTTTACAAGAACATTGCTTATACCTATCAATTTTACTACAAAAATTGAAGATTTTGTGGCGCACAGTGGCGCAAAAATGTCGTATACCAAAGTACCATTAGGAAGTGAGTTTTTTATTAAAAGTAACGACTTGCTATTTGAGCAAGGAGTTAACGATGTTGATATTTCTATTCAAAAATGGGAAGAAATTCCTTGTTTTTTTCCATCTGGAGCAAAATCGGCTATTCCGTTTGATATTTTTGCAGCAAGTTTTTATTTAATAACGCGTTACGAAGAATACTTGCCACACGTAAAAGATAAACATGGACGTTATACCGCAGACCAAAGTTTAGCTTTTAATGAAGGTTTTTTAGAAAAACCAGTTATCGATATTTGGGCTTATAAATTTTTATCAATATTAAAAGAAAAATTTCCAGAACATCCTTACAAAAAAAGAGAATATAACTATATTTCTACAATAGATGTAGATAATGCGTATGCCTACAAGCATAAAGGTTTTGTAAGAACTATTGGCGGATTTTTAAATGATTTCTACAAATTAAAGATTTTTAATATTTGGGATAGATTTGCAGTTAGAGCAGGTTTTAAAAAAGATCCTTTTGATACTTTTGAGAAAATTATCAACCTAAAAAAAGAGTTAGAAGTAAGAACTATTTTCTTCTTTTTAATTGGAGATTATACAACATTTGATACAAATATTTCAGCAGCTAAAAATAAGTTCAGGTTGCTTATTAAAGATATGGTAGATTATGCAAGAGTTGGTTTACATCCTTCATATTTTACAATGAATAATGCCCAACTTTTAAAGAAAGAAAAAAAACGTTTAGAAAGCATCACAAATATGCCCATTAAACGATCTCGTCAGCATTTTTTAAAATTCGATTTACCAGAAACCTATCAAATATTAATAGATTTAGAAATAGAAGAAGATTATTCTATGGGTTACGCAAGTCATGTTGGTTTTAGAGCAAGTACATGTACGCCGTTTTATTTTTACGATTTAGATTTTGAAATTCAAACACCACTAAAAGTATTTCCGTTTGCAGTAATGGACACAACTTTAAACGATTATATGAAGTTAACTCCAAAGCAATCTTTAGGTAGAATTCGTGATTTAAAGAATGAAGTAAAACGAGTTAACGGAACCTTTATAACCTTGTTTCATAACGAAAGTTTAAGTAATTATCTTCGTTGGAAAGGTTGGGGACGTTTGTATGGTTCTATGTTAAAAATTGTAAATAAATAAATATGATTCGTTTAGTAGAACGCAAACATATTGACATAGAAAAATACAATACTTGTATTAAAAATGCACAACAAAGCAACATTTTTGCGTTTTCGTGGTATTTAGATATTGTAGCAGATAATTGGAGTGTTTTTGTCTTGGAAGATTATGAAGCGGTAATGCCTGTTACTTGGAGAAGGAAATACTTCATAAAATATGTGTATCAACCATTATGGACATTACAATTAGGTGTTTATTCAACAGAAATTATTGATGAAAATGAGTTTTTAATTGAATTATTCGATGAATTTAAATACATAGATTTAAGAATGAATTCTAAAAACGCTTTTACAATGTTTCAGGATAATTGTTTAGATAGACAATTACAATATTTAACCTTAGACGTAGATGATGCAACCATTTTTAAGAACTATAAAAGCGATAGAAAAAAAGATTTAAGAAGAGCAAATAAAGCTGATTTAACAGAAAAATGGAATGATAATCCGGCAAATTTAGTGCAACTTTTTAAAGAAAATATAGGTAAGAAAGCTAAAGGAATTACAGAAAATGATTACGGAAACTTGTTAAAAATTATGCAAACTTGCATAGAGAAAAGAGTAGGAGAGTTGCTTTCCATTTACGATAGCAATAACAAACTTGTAGCTTCAGGTTTTTTCTTAAAAGATGCAGAAAGGGTTTCAATATTAGTTTCTTCAACAGATTTTAAAAACCGTAAAAACGGAGCTAATACTTTTTTAATCGATCGCGCTATTTTTAAATATAGAAATGGTTTTAAAGAATTTGGTTTTGGAGGTTCTTCAATAAGTTCTATTGCAAAATATTTTAATAGTTTTGGTGCCAAAACAGAAACGTATCTGCAATTAAAACAAAATAAGTTACCTAAGTTTATACGCTTTTTTAAGAAGTAGTATTTGTTTCTTTTTTATATAAAATAGCAAAACATATTGCAGAAGAAATACCCGTAAACCACATTAACAAAGCAGAGGTAATTGCAGCTCCTTTTATTCCATATTTCGGAATTAAATAATAGTTGCTAATTATGTTTATTATTAAAGCAACTGATATAATATAATAGTTTACATGCGCCTTACCAATAGAAGAGAGTAGATTTCCAAATAAACCTCTAAGTAGTAAAATTCCACAAACACCAATTGTAAGTATTATAAAACTACTCGAAAATTGGATAAAACTTTCATCAAAAATAGAAAGGATTTGTTCCGAAAATAAAGCAGAACAGAGTAGGAGTAGTATACTAACAATAAAAAACAACAACATGTAACTTTTTATATAGTTGAAAATATATTTTTTGTTGTAAATTTTTTCAGTAAAAGCTACAAAATCTGTTGCAATAAAAACTCTTGGTAAAAACAAAATACTAAACGGAATTATAGATATATATCTATAGTTTGTAACCATTTCTGCATCTTTTAAAATATAACCAATTAAGAAAATATCAATAACAAAAAGTAATTGTGTTGCTACATTAGACAAGCTTGCAAAAAAACCGTATTTCCAAAAAGAAAGGTTTACTATTGATGGTTTTTGTGTTTTTTTTAGAGTAAAACTTCTATTCTTATAAAATGCTAAAACAGTAATTGTTGGTGCTAAAAGCAATGCAAAAATATAACCTATTTCTTTATATAAATAACTTAAAACAAATACAAGAATAATTAAGATTGAATTGTAAAGAACTTCTGTAAAAGCAAATTGTTTGTTGTTATGCTCTAGTCTAAATTTAATCTTTAGCATTTCAAAAGCAAACATTGGAAGTATTAGAATAGATAAAAGGGCTAAAAATTTATAAGTATTTTCAAACTGAAAAGGGATAAAATAACTTGTAATGATTATTAATAAAATCATTAATATTGAAACAAATATTCCTTTTTTAAAAGTGTATGAAAATAGCTTGTCTTTCTCTTGTTTTGTTTTTAATAACGCACCATATCTTATTAATCCTTGACTTAATCCTAATCCGCTAAACGGAATTATAAAAGATATAATGTTAAAAGCAAATAATACAACTCCTAATTCTTTATTGGGTATAAGCTGTAATGCAATCCAAGAAGCTAAAAAAGACAAAAATCTAGAAACTATAGTAGCCATAAACACATAACTACCAGATCTGTTTAAGAAATTTTGAATATAGTTCTTTAAGAGTTTCAAATTATGCTTTTATAGATTTATGGTATATCTCAGAAAACTGTTTAGATATTGCCTTTTTACTGTAATTCTCAACGATAAAATTATGCATTTTAAGTTGATTACTTTTCTTTGAAGTATTTTTAAACTTCAGAATCTCTTCCAATAAAGCCAATTCATCCTTAATAGTTATAATTTTATAAAACTCGTCGTTTTGTCCAAGTTCGTTTAAAATGCCAGTATTTGTAGAAATAACCGGAACACCACAAGATAATGCTTCAGTCATAACAATTCCAAAAGTTTCATAATTACTAAATGAAATATAAATGTCGGTTTCTTGTAAATATGTTACAAGTTTTTCTTGAGAAACATGATTGATAAACTCAATTTTGGCTTTAGAGAAATTTAAGGTATTTATTAATTCCAGATATTGATCTTGTTTGCCACCAACAAATTTCCAAGTAAATTCACCAATTTTGTTTTCTAACCGTTTAGCAACTTTTAACATGCCAGAAATGTTTTTATGATGATCTAATAAGCTAGATACATGTAATAAATTAAAAAAAGTATTCGTCTTTTCTTTAGGCGTAAATAAGGATGTATTTACAACATTTCCTATTTTTTTATAGTTGCCTTTAAATCCAGTTTTTTGCATAGATTCTTCTAATTCTGTAGAAACAGGGCAAATTAAAAAAGCCTTTTTACATATTAGTTTAGAAATGTATTTTTCTATAAAACTAATGTCATTTACTTGCGGATAAAGATATCTAGTCCAATGTTCAGTAATAATGTATTTCTTCTTTTTAAACCAGTTTAAATACAGAGCAAATAAGCCAAAAGGATACAAAACATTTAGATGAACTAAATCAAAAGATTGTATTTTACTTAAAATTGTTTTAAATGCTTTCAAAAATAAAACCCCTTTCAAAAACGGATTTTTAGTTGCTTTTATATAAGCAATATATGTTTTTACCCCATTTATTGTTTCAAAAGAATACTCAATATTTTGAGAGTAATTTTTATTCGTTACAATATGTAATACACTCACTGTATTTTCTAAAGTTACAGCTTCTGCATGTCTTTGAATAAAATCACCATTAGTAAGGTTAACCTTTGAAGGATACCATCCACAGAGAAATAAAATATGCTGTTTTTGACTCAATTTTTAAAGGATTTAAGACAATAAATTTAAACGAAAATACGCTAATATTATTCAAATTAAAGTATTTTAGGCGTATGAATATTAAACACATTTTTTTCGATTTAGATCATACGTTATGGGATTTTGACAAAAATTCAGAACTTACCTTTCAAGAAGTCTTTCAAGAATTAGAAATTCCATTTAAGGTAAATGATTTTTTAGAAGTCTATATGCCAATTAATTTAAATTATTGGAGACTTTTTAGAGAAGAAAAAGTTAGTAAATCTAAACTGCGTTATGGAAGACTAAAAGATTCATTTAATGAACTTGAATATGCTATTTCAGATGAAAATATTAATAAAATAGCAGATTTATACATAGAATATTTACCGAATCATAATTTTCTGTTAGAAGGCACTTTTGACTTGTTAGATTACCTAAAATCAAAATATAAAATGCACATAATTACCAATGGTTTTGATGAGGTACAACATTTAAAAGTAAAAAAATCGGGCTTAAATTTTTATTTTGATAAAATAATAACATCTGAAAGTGTAGGTGTTAAAAAACCAAATCCAAAAATATTTGAGTTTGCATTAAACCAAGCAAACACTATTCCGCAAGAAAGCATTATGATTGGCGATAGTTTTGAAGCGGATGTTATTGGAGCTATTGAGTTTGGAATGATGGCAATACATTGTAACTTTACAGCTGCTAAAAACAAAATAGGAGGAATTGTCTCAGTCAATTCTTTAAAAGAAATAAAAGACTATCTTTAAGGCCTATTTTTATTTTTAAAACTACTAAAATGATTAAAAAAATAATTTTCTCAATATTTCTTTTTCTAGCTATAAATACATTTTCTCAAGAAAAAAACATCAATAATTATAAATATATAATTATTCCAACACAGTTTGAATGGTTAAGTTCTCCTGATAAACACCAAGTTAATTCTTTAACCAAGTTTTTGTTTAAAAAATATGGTTTTACTGCTTTTTTTACTAATGAAGGATTTCCAAAAGATCTATCTATAGATAGATGTTTAGCTTTAACGGCCAATATTACTGATGATTCAGGGATGTTAAATACTAAAAATAGTATAATATTAAGAGACTGTTCAAATAATATTATTTTTACTTCAAACCAAGGTAAAAGTAAGCTTAAAGATTATAAAAAAGCTTATCATGAAGCCATAAGAAAAGCCTTTGTTTCCATTCAAAAATTGAATTATTCTTATATTCCAGTTAAAGATCAAAATAATGTTATTCTGCAAGAAGTTTCTCCAGCAGTAGTAAATCCAGGTGTACAAGTTATCCATAAAAATAAAATTGAAATTAAAGAGGTAAAAAAAGAAATGCCAAAGAGCGCAGAAAACATTTTGTATGCTCAACCCATAGCACAAGGGTTTCAATTAGTAAATACCACACCAGAGACTGTCTTTAAGATTTTAAAATCAAGTAAAAACGAGTTCTTTTTTATCAAAAATAAAAATGGAGTTATTTTTAAAAATGGAAATAATTGGATTGCAGAGTATTATGAGAATGGACAATTAGTTCAAAAAACGTATCAAATTAAATTTTAGGGCGTGCCCACGTAAAAAAAACGTGGTTGGGCTTTACACTATATCTTTTTTTGAAAAAAAAAGGATGCCGTTTCAATCCCTCACGCAAGCCAGCTAATAGCCATATTTATCTTTCCAGCGTTCCCTCATTTTTTCTCTAAATTGGTTTTCGCGGGTATTATTTCCAGGTTCGTACAACTTTGTATTTACAATTTCATCTGGTAAAAACTCCTGATTTATAAAGTTTTCATCATAATTATGAGCATATTGATAATTTTTACCATACTCTAAATCTTTCATTAATTTAGTAGGTGCATTTCTTAGATGTAATGGAATAGATAAATCTCCTGTTTTTCTTACTAAATCTTGCGCTATATTTATAGCCATATAAGATGCATTACTTTTTGCAGAATTAGCCAAATATACAGCACACTGACTTAGTATTATTCTAGATTCTGGATGACCAATTACAGAAACTGCCTGAAAAGTATTGTTTGCTAAAATTAATGCAGTAGGATTGGCATTTCCAATATCTTCAGAAGCTAAAATTAACAATCTACGTGCAATAAACTTTACATCTTCACCACCTTCAATCATTCTTGCTAAATAATACACAGCAGCATTTGGATCGCTTCCTCTAATAGATTTTATAAATGCCGAAATAATATCATAATGTTGTTCACCAGTTTTATCATATCTAACAGTATTTTTTTGAATCTTTTCTAAAACCAACTTATTAGTTATAGTAACTTTATCTTCTGCAATAACTAATAGTTCAAAAATATTTAACAATTTACGCGCATCTCCGCCAGAAACTTGAAGTAAAGCATCTGTTTCTTTTAATGTTATTTTTTTATCCTTTAAAACCTCGTCATTTTCCATCGCTCTTTTTAGTAAAGCAACTAAATCATTTTTATCAAAGGAATTTAAAATATAAACTTGACAACGAGAGAGTAGGGCAGGAATAACTTCAAAACTTGGGTTTTCAGTAGTTGCTCCAATAAGAGTAACCCAACCTTTTTCTACAGCACCTAATAAAGAATCTTGCTGAGATTTACTAAATCTATGAATTTCATCAATAAATAAAATAGGATTTTTAGCAGTAAATAAACCTCCACTTTTTTTAGCTTTTTCAATTATTTCTCTAACATCTTTTACACCAGAACTAATAGCACTTAGCGTATAAAATGGACGTCCAGATTCGTTAGCAATAATGTTTGCAAGCGTAGTTTTCCCAATTCCAGGAGGTCCCCATAAAATTAAAGATGGAATTATACCTTGCTTTATGTGGTTGGTTAATATTCCTGTTTTACCAACCAAATGTTGTTGACTAATATAGTCCTCTAATTTTTTTGGTCGTATTCTTTCTGCCAAAGGTTCGTTCATTCAGTAAAAATAATAAAGATTTCTGACAGATATTCAGTAAATAGTAAATGGTTAAGTTTTTGTTACCTTTATTTTAATGATAAACGATAAAGAGCTTAAATTTTCTAAACTAACCTTTTTAATCCCAATACTATCAGTTGTTATAATTTGGTTTGTATATTGGGTAGAAATTAATTTTAATTACAACTTTAATAAGTTTGGAGTTTTTCCAAGAACAATTAAAGGTTTAAGAGGTGTTTTCTTATCACCTTTTATACATAGTAACACAAGTCATTTATTTAATAACTCTATACCATTATTTATATTTTTAACTAGTTTGTTATTTTTTTATAAAAAAGTAGCCTTAAAAGTTTTGGCCTATGGCGGGTTTTTAACGGGATTTTTTACTTGGATTATTGCTAGGGATTCCTATCATATAGGTGCAAGTGGAGTTGTTTATTTACTATTCAGTTTTATATTCTTTAGTGGTATCTTAAAAAGACATTTAAGATTAATTTCACTTTCTTTAGTTGTTATTTTCCTTTATGGAAGTATGATTTGGTATGTATTACCAATTAAAGATGGTATGTCTTGGGAAGGGCACTTATCCGGATTTTTTGCAGGGATTATTTTTGCTTTTTTATATAAAGATAAAGGAATTGTAAAAGAGGAGTTTCAGTTTACAGAAACCGAGTTTGATGATATGTTTGATGAAGAGGGTAATTTAATTCTTCAGGAAGAAAGTTATGATGTAAATCATCCTGAAGAATCAGATAATGTAAAATAGGACTTATTTTATTGTTCTTTGTCTTACATTTTCATATAGAAAAGCACCACAAGCCACAGATACATTTAAAGAACCTATATCACCTAACAAAGGAAGTTTAGCTTTGTAATCGACCATTTTTAATACAGATGGATTAACACCTCTATGTTCAGATCCCATTACAATTGCAATTGGTTGATTAAAATTTATATCAAATACTGAATCTTCAGTTTTTTCTGTTGCAGCAACCGTTTTAATTTCAGAAGCTTGTAATAAATATAATGCATCTTTAATATGATCTACTCTACAAATAGGGACTTTAAATGCAGCCCCAGCTGATGTTTTAATTGTCTCAGCATTTACAGGAGCACTACCACTTTTCTGTATAATTATTCCATTCACACCAGTACATTCTGCAGTTCTAATTATTGCGCCAAAATTTCTAACATCAGAAATTTGATCTAATAAAAGAAATAAAGGAATTTTGTTGTCTTCTTTTGTTTTTTCTATTAATTGCTCTAAATCGTAAAAATCAATTTGAGAAATTTGTGCAACAGCTCCTTGATGATTACTGTTTTTTGATAATCTATCTAATTTTTCAACTGGAACTTGACTTACAGATATTTTGTTTTTTTTAATTAGTTTATCTAATTCAAAAAACAAATCTCCACGCAATCCTTTTTGTAGATATACCTTGTTTAGTGTTGAGCCAGATTCTATTGCTTCTATAATTGCTCTTATTCCAAAAATATTTGTTGTTTCATTTTGCATGTTGCAAAGGTATGTAAAGTTTAGGCATAAAAAAACCACCTCGAAAGGTGGTTTTAATAATAATTTATAAATTATTTCTTAAAGTGTAAATGATCCAGATGTTCCTGATCCATATGCACCGTCTGAACTAAATAATGATGTACCATCTGCTAAAGAAATAGAAATTGCTCCTGCACCGTCACCATAACCATCAAATACTTCAAATAAGTAAGTGTCATTTGGTAAACAGAAATCTAAAGCAATGCTTCCAGACATTCCTGCATAACCACCGAAACCTGGTGTTGCACTACTTGTACCAATAATGTTTCCTGCAGAGTCACTTAATCTCCAGTAAACTTCTTCTGGCCAGCTATCTAATACCATGCTAAATTTCACATCATTAAGAGGACAAATTTGAGATATGTTTAATATCATTTCTTTACCCGTACTTATACCATCTTGTTCAGCAAATTCAACTACTAAAGTTTTTCCATCTGAACCGATATTTAAATCTTTAATTTCAATAGGAAAAGAAGCCGTATTAGAACCACTTGGAACAACTATAGAAGCAGGTACAGTATATGATGCTGGATCTGCTGTTGATAATGACTCATTAACTGTAATTGAATATGTTCTATCTGCTCCTGTTACTTTAGAAGTATATACATTAAATTCATTTGTGTTTGCTCCATCAATATCAACACCAAAATTAAAGCTTTCTGTTTCAAAAGAAACGAAATCTATATTTTGAATTGTCGCATTGCTATCATCTTCACAACTTGTAAAGGTGAAAAAAGCAATCGAAAGAACTAAAAGTGATAAATATTTTTTCATGATTGTTTTGTTTTTATATTAATATCCAAAGTTCTGTACAACATTTGCATTTACTCCAGCCTCTTCATTAGGAATTGGGTATGCAAAGTTAAAACTACCGTAAGCAGGTCCACCATGAGTTTGGTTAATAGCATCTACTAATGGAATATCTTTCCCAGTTCTAGCTAAATCATGAAAACGCATACCTTCAAAGGCAAACTCTTTTCTTCTTTCTACTAAAACATTAGTTTGTGTTGCTACAGGATAAGTTACAGCATTTCTATTTTGAGGAATACTATTTAAATGTGTTAATGCTAAAGTTGGATTTTCAGCTATGATTGATTCAGCATAGATTAATACAACTTCTTCATATCTAATTACAGAGATGTTGTCGTCAAAAGTACCCATTGTAGGATATTTTCCAACATTTCTTATAAAACCACCTACAGTAGAAATAAATTGACTACCTCCTCTAATATCATTAGAGTCATAAGTGTCTTTTAAATCTTGTAATACAGCGATATCTCCATAAGAAGCACCTCTATAAATATTTGCTAAACCATTAATTCCTAAATTATCTGTACCAGAAGCAGCAATTTCAAATATTGAGTTTGATGCTGAGTCAGTACTAAATGTAGATGCAAATCCAGAAGCAGAGGCAATAGTAAAAGCATTTGAATTAATTACTTTTAATGCTGCATCTCTAGCTGTTGGCAAGTCTCCGAAATACAATGCAATTTTTGCTTTTATAGCATTAACCGCGTGTGTTGTAATTGTTTGTTTACTTGCATCATTTAAACTAGCGCTCATTAATGAAAGAGCAGTATCTAAATCTTGTAAAGCTAAAGTTTTAACCTCTGCAACCGTATTTCTTGATTGGAAATAATTATCAGGGTTTCTATATGTAGTTACATAAGGTACACCTAAAGTATTGTCTCCTCCACTAACGTGTTGCTGACCATATAACTTAACTAAATCAAAATGTCCTAATGCACGCATAGCGTATGCTTGACCTTTAGCATGATTTATTAACGCAGCATCACCCGATACACCTTCAGCTTGTATTAAAGCATTTGCAACTGCTATTACTCTATAAATTTGAGACCAAGCCCCGTTAGATGCAGTTGGTAAAATGTTCATTCTCCCTTCTTCTACAAATCTATTTGAATTTGCATTAGAATATGTATTATCAGTTCTTACTTCATTAATTATAATGTAGTCTCTTCCGTAATATGATCCACTAGAGATACGGTTATAGGCACCATTTAATAGAGCTACGACATCCTCGTAAGTACTAATATTGGTTTCTAAATCTTTATCTTCAGTTAATGTAGGATTTAGATCCTCATCGTTACATGCTACCATACTTGTTAAAAGTACAACTGTAGCAATAAAATAAATTATTTTTTTCATTTTTTCTTAAAAATTAACGTTAATACCAAATACTATAGACTTTACCGGAGGTGTTGTTAAAGTAGTGTAACCAGTAGCTTGTACTTCTGGATCTAATTTTAATCCACTATCTTTTACCCATGTGTATAAGTTAGTTCCTTTAGCTGTAAGAGTTACAGATTCTATTCCTACATTTTCTAAAGCACTTCTTGGAATTTCATATCCAATTGTTACATCTCTTAAACGAATGTAATCACCATCATATAAGTGTCTTGAACTTGTTCTGTGGAAATCATCTGCTCCTCCATAATCCAATTTTGGAACATCAGTTATATCACCTGGTTGTTGCCATCTATCTAAAAGTTCAGAAACACCATTATAACTATTTAATGTAAAACTATTTGTTCTAAAATAGTGCTGAGCATATTGTTCATATATCTTGTTTCCACCAGTTAAGTATATAGAAGCATCTAAGAATACATTTTTATATTTTAAATGAGTAGATATACCAGCATTATATGTAGGTAATGCACTAGCTCCTTGATAAACTCTAGCAGCATCACCATATTTTGAAGTTACAGCTCCACTAACACCGTCAGTAAACCATAATGGAGAACCAGTTGCAGGATCTACACCAGCCCAAGTAGGCATGTTCCAACCTGATACAGGTAAACCAACTACAGTAGATTTATATACACTACCTGCTAACGGGTCAATATCTTCACCAATAGAGTTTTTAGCTAATTTTGTTACTTTGTTGTCTACTGAACCGTAGTTTGCAGATACAGACCATAATAAGTCATCATTACTAATAATGTCATAACTTAATTCAGCTTCAATACCTTTATTTACTACTTCTCCAATATTTGCTGTTTGAGAAGCATGTCCAGTTATTGGAGGTAATGGTACATCTTGTAATAAGTCAAAAGTTCTTCTGTTATAGTAAGAAACACTACCACTAAGTCTATTGTTATATAATCCAAAGTCTACACCTACATCATAAGTTTCACCTTTTTCCCATGCTAAAATAGGGTTACCTAATTGACTTGGGTAAGCAGCTCCGTTTCCAGCATAATCTGCATCATAAGATAATAATGCTTGGTATGAATTTAATCCAATACCAGAGTTACCTGTTATACCCCAAGAACCTCTTATTTTTAAAGAGTTAAATTTTGTGTCTTCTAAGAAATCTTCGTTATGTAAATTCCAAGCAGCACCAACAGAACCAAAGTTTCCGAAACGGTGACCAGTTCCAAATCTAGAAGAACCTTCTCTTCTAAATGTAGCATCTAAAATATACTTTTGATCATAGTTATAGTTTACCATACCTAAGTAAGAAACATTTATCCAATCAGAAAAACTATTACTAGCGTCATAGTTTGCACCAGCACTTGAAATGTTTGTTAATCCATCAGTTGGAAAGTTTTCACCATAACCATATAAGTAGTTGTTCTGGTTTTTTTGGTATTCAAATAATGCAGTTACATCAAAATTGTGGTTATCTATGTTAAACTTGTAGTTTAACGAATTTTGAATTACATAGTTGAAGTTTTTTTCATCAGAAACATCAACACTACCGTTTGTAGAAATTCCATCACCATTGTGTCTGTTATTATAAGATTTATATTCAGATAAAACAAAGTCTAAACCAATTCTAGTAGAGAATGTTAAGTTTTCAATAAACTCGTAGTCAATTTTTGTATTACTACCCATTCTTGTTAGTTTATTATATTTTACATCATTTTCATTTCTGTATAATGTATTATGTAATGAACCTATGTCAGTAATGTTATATGTTCCATCTTCGTTATATGGGCTAAAGAATGGATTCATGTAATATCTTGTTAAAAAAGGATTTCCGAAGAAAGTACCTAATTCTAATACAGGATTTTGAAATGAGTTAGAAACATTAATAGTCTGATTCAATTTCAAATTATCTCTTAATTTGGTGTTTATATTTAAAGAACCAGAAATTCTTTTAAATGGATCTCCAATAACTAACATTTCTGTTTTGTTGTATCCTAAAGACATGTAGTAATTTGTGTTTTCTGAACCTCCAGAAACAGATAAGTTGTAGTCTTTTACCATTGCATCTTTATTTGCAACTAAATCTCCCCAATTATGTTCTGTAACTCCGTCCCAACTATTAATACTACCTCTATTAGTAGCTATAGTATAATCATCAGCTTGTTGCAAGTTATTCCAACCAAATACTGGACCAGCCCAATTGTATACAGATTCTACTAATAACTCTCTTCTTTCTGCAGCGTTTAATGATCTTCTTTCATTTCTTGCTTCATTTTGGAAACCAACAGAGCTTGAAAAGCTAAATTTAGCTTTACCTTGTTTACCTCTTTTTGTAGTAATTAAAATTACACCATTAGATCCTCTTGCTCCATATGCTGCGGTTGCAGATGCATCTTTAAGTACAGTCATACTAGCAATGTCTTTACTGTTTAAAGATACTAAAGAACTTAATGAACTACTACTTGTACTTCCTGAGAAATCTGCAGATACTACTGGTACACCATCTATTACATATAAAGGTGAATTACTAGCTGTTAAAGAACCAGCACCACGGATTCTAATATCTTGTACTGCACCTGGAGTACCAGATGTACTAGATATTTGTAAACCTGCTACTTTACCTTGTAAAGCTTGATCAACAGATAAAACTGGTACGTTAGCTATTTCATCAGCTTTTAATGTTACTAAATTACCTGTTAACTCATTTTTTGTTCTAGAGCTATACCCTAAGATAACAACTTCTTCAAGTTGGTTATCATTAACCATTTTTAAATTAATTTTATTAGAAGCTCCAACAGTTTTTTCTACTGTTTTCATTTCTACAAAACTAAATACTAAAACATCTCCAGTTTTAGCTTTAATAGTATAGTTACCATCAAAGTCTGTTTCTGTTCCAGATGTAGTTCCTTTTTTTAATACGGTTACTCCTGGTAAAGGGCCTGAATCATCAGATACAGTACCGGAAATAGTCCTTTCTTGTGCAAACGAAATCTGCACAACCAACGCTAGTAATAGCGTTAAAATTCCATTAAACTTTGTCTTCATTGTATAATTATTTGAATTAATTAGGCGCTAAAATCTTAAATTTATCTTAATGCGGCAACTTTTTTAACATAAAAATGTAAAAATAACTTAATATTCTGTTAATATTGTGGTTAAATAGAAAAGCATTCTACTAAATGATTAGTAGAATGCTTTTAGAATTGAATTACTTAAAAATTCTTAGAACATGTCCCAGAATAATTTTTGTTCAGCTGTATCTGCTCCAATAGCTGATGCTGCTGTTGTGTAATTTGCTCCGTTAAGAGTTTGCTCTATTACTGGATAAGTGTATCTGTTTGGATAACCTGATACTGCATCAGTTGGTGTAGCCATTACAGGGAAATCCAATAATCTAATTGAAGTCCAAGCTTCTAAACCTCTATTGTATAAGGCAATCCATTTTTGATTACCAATAACTTCTTTCCAAGGTGTTGTTGCTGTACTTGCTCCTAATACCGTAGCATAATCCACATTAGGTTGTGCTAAGTAAGAAGTTGCATCAGTAGAAGAGGCTCCCCAATCTGCGAAAGATGCCATTATTCCAGCATCATAATGACTTTTAGCTGTACCGCCAACAGCAAATGTGCGTGCTGCAGCTTCTGCAAGTAAAAATTCTACCTCAGCATAATCTAAAAGAACACCAGGTGTAGTTGCTTCTTCAACAACAGCTGACACGTGAGAGTGACCTGCGTAACCTGAAGTTGATCCAATTGTTCCACCAAGATAACCACCGCCACTTATTTCTGTAAAGTATTGTGCTCTTCTGTAGTCACCTAATGTATTCATCATATCTATTATTGTTTTACCAGCTACAAAATCTCTACGTCCACTTAAAATTAAGTTATCATGTATTGGGTTTGTGTTTGGAGCAGCTGATAAGTATGTATAATCTGCATTATCTGCATTGCTAGTAAATACTCCTGATGCAACAGCATCTTCAACTGTAGATTTTGCTAAACCATTATCTACATCAGACAATAAAATTCCCATTCTTAATTTTAAAGAAGCAGCAAATTTTTTCCAAGAATTTGTATCTCCACTGTAAAGGAAATCAGATGAACTGTCAAAACTTCCATTACTTGTGTCTAATGCGTTTATTGCTGCTGTTAGTCTAACAATAAGATCTTTATACACTGTTAATCCGTCATCATATTTTGGTAATAAATTATTGATATCTAAAGCCTCAGTGTAAGGAACGTTTCCAAAGGTTTCAACTAATAGTGCGTATGTGTAAACTGTTAATATTTCGTTTACAATAAGTTTATTAGCTTTTGTTGCTTGATCACTAGGTAAAGCATATGTGGTTTCTGTTATAATTTTTTTAGATTCATCTAAATCTTTTAAAACATCTCTATATAGTACATCCCAATGACTTTTTGGTATAGTACGAGTTACTTGATCGTAATTACTTTCATCTGTGTAAGTAGTTTCTTGTAAGTATTGTGCCCACAGTTTAGTGTTGTTGTTATTTACGTTTAAATCTACTACTTGATCTACTAAACTTTTTTGCGCTCCAGTAAATAAACTTTCACCAGAAACAGTAGCAGGATCTTTAATGTTCTGGTTTAACTTTTCTAAGTTGTCAGAACATGAAGCAAGAAGCACTGCTGCAAGTATTATTAATATTTTTTTCATTTTTTTATTTTTTAGAATTGTAATTTAATGTTAAAACCAAAATCTCTAGTTGTAGGCAAAGAACCTACAGAATATCCTTGTAAGTTTCCTGCCGATAATCCAGACTCTGGATCTGCATGTGGAAGGTTTTTATGAATAATCCATAAATTAGATCCTGTAAAGCTAACAGAACCTCCAGTTAAGAAAGATTTGTCTATAATTTTTTGAGAAAAATTATAAGTAATAGCTAATTCTCTTAATTTAACAAAACTTGCATCGTATACAAATGCAGAGTTAGGTAAGCCTCTTCTATATCCAAAAGCTCCAAATCTCTCAGCGTTTATACGAGTTGTATTTGCGTTTCCGTTTGGATTAACACCAGGGTTAATAAATCCACCACCATTTGCAAGAGAGTTTCTTACAGGGTTTCCTAAATCGTTAGTAAAAGCTGTTTCTGCATATAAACCAGTAGCTAAACCATAGTATTGATCTAAAGAGAAAATGCTTCCACCTTGTTGTATATCGATTAAGAAACTTAATGAAAAGTTTTTATACTTAAAAGTATTTGAAATACCCATTAACCAATCTGGATTAGTGTCTCCAATTACTTGGTCAGAAGTACCAGTTGCAATGTATTGTCCATTTGATTCATCAACAACTTTTTCTCCATTTAAGTAAGTGTAATCTGTACCTTGAATAACACCATATGGTTGTCCTACTGTAGCGTTAATTGTAACACCTCCTTGAAAATCTCCTAATTGTAAGTTGGTAATACCGTCAGCTAAAGATAAAACTTTACTTTTATTTTTAGACCAGTTTACATTAGCTTTCCAGCTAAAGTCATCTGTTTTAATAGGTGTTCCAGAAATAGATAATTCTACACCTTGATTTTGAATTTCTCCAGCATTTAATACTTTTGAAGAGTAACCTGTAGATGTTGTTGTTGGGACACCATAAATTTGGTCTATAGAGTTGTTTTTGTAGTATGCAAAGTCAAAACCTAATCTGTTTTTGAATAACTTCATCTCTATACCAGCTTCAAAACTTGTTGTTGTTTCTGGTTTTAAATCTAGGTTCTTTTTAGTGTTTGCTACAGAAGTTCCTCTATCATCTTTAATAACATATGTGTCTTGTAAGAAATCAAATGGAGCACTGTTACCTACCTCTGCATAGTTAGCTCTTAATTTACCAAAAGATAGCCAATCTTGATCAGTTAATAATTTTGAGAAAACAAAACTACCTGCAAATGAAGGGTAATAAAATGAACTATTGTCTTCAGGTAAAGTAGAAGAATGATCTCTTCTTATTGTTGCGTCAAAGAAGTAAGTGTCATCATATCCTAAAGAAGCACTAGCGTATATACCATCTACACCAATTTTTTCATCTCTTTCAACTGGTCTTGGGTTTGCGTTAACAGTGTTTTGTAAAGAGTATAATCTTGGAACAATTAATCCACCTGCTGTTGAAGCATAGATAGTTTGTAAGTGATTTCGTCTAATATTTGTACCTATTACACCTTTTAGATTTAATTTATCACTCAAATCTTTATCGAAGTTAAACATTAAATCATAATTTGTTTCAGTATTACTTATGTTTCTTCTTCCGTAACCAGAAGTCTCATTAGCTCTTGTTACACCAAAACTTGAAGCAACACTTCCTACAGCTCTTCTTTCTTCTTGAATTTCAGAATATGTATCTGTAGCAATTCTACCAGTTATGTTTAACCAATCAGTTAATACGTAGTTTAATGAAATGTTACCAATAAAACGATTTCTTGAATCATTTTGGTAATTTTCATATCTATTCCAATATGGGTTGTCCCAGAAAATTGGAGCCGATCCAGCGTCAGCTGTTGCAGGGTTCCATGTTACATTTCTTTTTGTTGCAAAATAGATGTCTTTTTGTTGTTTTAAATCAACATTTGTTTGCCACCATTGCTTAAAGTTAGAAATGATGTTGTCACCATACCCGGTAGAGTTACGCCCTAGACCACTTGTTTTTATGTAATTAGCATATCCTGTAGCTGTTAGTTTTTCATTTAGCTTAAAGCTACCAGTCATTGATATGTTGTGTTTATCAATAGAGCTATTAGGCATTAAACCTGTTTGCTCAAATTTTGTGTAGTTTAATCTGAATGTTCCTTCATCAAAAGATTTATCTAATGAAACTGAGTTTGATAATGTAACCGGAGTTTCAAAAAATGAAATTGGTCCATTAGCAGCGTTTACCCAAGGTGTAGCTGTTCTGTAATTTGGTGAATCTGGGTCAAAAGAATCCCATTGATACACAAGGCTACCATCAAAAGCAGCACCATAAGAACCGTCTTCTTGGTAAGGTACTACTTGGTCGTCATTTCCATCCCCTGTAATATCTTCTAAGAACCAGTGACTTCCAGGTCCGTCATAATATGGCCCATAACCAGCACCGTATTTTGTTTGGTATTTAGCAAAAGTACTTTTATCAATTGAGCCGAAGGTAGCTCCAGAGTTAATAGTTACTCCTATTCCTTTAGAATTTTTTCCTTTTTTAGTTGTAATCATGATTACACCATTAGCAGCTCTAGAACCATATAGCGCAGATGCAGCTGCACCTTTAAGAACGTTTATAGATTCAATGTCTTCAGGGTTAATATCTGAAGCCGCGTTACCATAGTCATAATATCCACCAACTGCTTGACCTTGACCTGCAGAGTTTGTATTTGTGTTGTTGATTGGTACACCGTCAATTACAAATAAAGCCTGGTTACTACCAGTTAATGAAGCGTTACCACGAATAACTACGTTAGTAGAACCTCCCATATTATTGTTCTTTCTAATTTGGATACCTGAGGCTTTACCTGAAAGAGCATTCGCAAAATTACCACTTTTGTTTGTAGTTAATTCTTCACCACCTACTTTTTGAGTTGAGTATCCTAGAGATTTTTTGTCTCTTGAGATACCTAGTGCAGTTACTACTACTTCATCAAGAACGTTTTCATCATCTTGCATAATAATGTTTATCATGCCTGATGCTGTAACGGTTTTTTCAACAGTTTTCATTCCTACATAGCTAAAAATTAATGTAGCTCCTGTTTTTGTTTTAATAGAGTATTTTCCATCAAAATCTGTTTCAACTCCTTGAGTTGTACCTTTAATTAATACTCCAACACCAGGTAAACCACCTGTGCTGTCAGATACTGTTCCGGAAACAGTTCTGTCTTGTGCGAATGAGGTATGCACAATGAACGCTAATAATAGCGTCAAAATTCCTTTAAACTTTGTTTTCATATTAAATTGTTTGAATTATTTAGTGCTAAATTCTTAATTTAATCTTAAATAACCAACCAAATTGTTAATTAAATGTAAAAAAAGATGTTTTTCCTGTAAGTTTTTGTTTTAATTTAAGACTAAAGTTATTAAGTTAAAAATAACTCAAAAAGGTTATAATTAGTTTAGATTGGTTAAAGTCAAAGTTTTGGCTCGAAGTTTTTCCTAATACATAGCCAAGATTTATTTGAGAATTCTTAATTTTAAATAAATAACCAAAACCTAACCCATACAAATTTTCATTAGTAGAATTTGAACTTTTTACGCTTCCGAAGTCTGTAATAGAATATAAATAAGACTTTTGAGAAGTTAAATATCGGTATTCTATGTTTAGATAACTGAATTGAGATGTAAAAATGCTCTGTTCATTAAAGCCCCTAATAGAATTTGCTCCTCCAATTCTATATAATTCATTGTCAATGAAATTGTCTGAATTTAAGTATCCTGTTTCGTTTCTTATATAAATTGAGCCTCTGGTGTTTATGTTCCATAGATAGGATGCTTCAATATTTATTTTAAATTGATTTGTTTTGGTGTTTTCAGTATTTCTGTAACCAAATGAAGGGTTTAATCTTATTAGAAGTTTATCATTGTAGAAAGTATCGTTATTTGGTTTTCGATAAGTGAACTGACCTCCAATAAAAGTGTTTTCAAAATCTTTAACGGATTCATTATTGTTGTTTTGAAGTGTGTTTTCTGATGTTTCAGAATCATAAGTTATTGCTATATTCATTCTAGGTTTTATGTTGTATTTTAAACCTGTGTGGAATCTTGTGCTTAAAAAAGTGGAGTCTTGTTTATATATAGAAAAAGATAAGTCTGGTGTAAAAGGAGAATTAAGAATATAAGGTATCTCTGTTGTTAATTTAAACTCTTGTCTTTCCTCTCCACTTGCTTTCCAAAATAATTTGAATTGTTCTCCAGTGTGTAAAATGTTATTTAATTTTAAATCTAAATGACCGTTAAAAAGTAAGCCTTTTCCGTTTTCTTTTGAAGCAAAATTTAATAAGCCATCAAAACTGTTCGTTTTTTCCTCTTTTAAATAGATGTATAATGAGGTGGAGTCTTTGCTAAATAAAATCTCGGGTGGTTTAATTTCTGAAATAAAATCTAAAGAATTAATTGTAGAAGAAATTTCTTCTATTTTTTGTTGATTGAAAACAGTTTCCTTCTTTAAATTTAGAAAACGCTTTAACTGAGGTTTAGAAAATTGATCATATCCTTTAACTACAATTTTATTAATTGTTCTTTCTTTTGATTTATAAATATCTAAATCAGCATATAAGAAGTTTTCTTTAAGTTGAATGTTTTTTAATTTAACTTCTGAAAAAGATTTTCCGCTATTTTCTAACTTATTGGATATGGATGTGAGAAGCGAAGGTAGTTGTTCAATTGATATAATTGCAGTGTCATTTTTAGTTAAATAAGCTTTGTTAATTAGTTCTTTGTTGTCGATTAGTTTTATAAAGGCCTTTTCTGTTCTGTTACCTAGGGTGAAGTGGGAAGTGTAAATAGTATCCTTTTTCTGTATGTTATCTATAGAGTTTAAAAAGTAACCAAATTGCTTTAGTTTTTCTGAGATAACATTTACTTCATTATATATGTCTTTTTCTGATTGTTGATTTTCTGTAAAAACTACTTGTTTTAAAAAGATGTTGTTTAAACTGTCTTTTGCTTTAATTTTCAATAATAATTCTTGTCCAAAAACTCCGTTAAAAGTTGTTGAAAAAAAAGTTATACATATATATGTTATTATTTTTTTTGTCAAAAGGAAAAGTAATAAGGTGAAAATTATTGGTAAATGTACTAAATCAAAGCTATCAAAAAAGGCAATTACAGAGGAATTATCGTTTTTGAAACACTTCTTTTTATATGTGTTTTTTATTGTTGAAAAATCATTTTAAAAAAATAACTACCTGATATTTGCTTAATTGGATATTAGTTGTACATTTGCGCACTCTTATAATTAAGAGAAAAAAGATTTAAGTAGAACGAAAATTAGCAACAATTTAGTATGCCAACTATTCAACAATTAGTTCGTAAAGGAAGAACCAAAATAACTAAGAAGAGTAAATCGGCCGCTTTATTAAGTTGTCCACAACGTCGTGGAGTTTGTACTCGTGTATATACTACAACACCAAAGAAACCTAACTCAGCAATGCGTAAAGTAGCGCGTGTAAGGTTAACAAATGGTAACGAGATCAACGCATATATTGGCGGTGAAGGACATAACTTACAAGAGCACTCGATAGTATTAGTTAGAGGTGGAAGGGTAAAAGACTTACCAGGTGTAAAGTATCACGTAGTACGTGGAGCTTTAGATACTGCAGGAGTTGAAGGAAGAACGCAACGTAGATCAAAATACGGAGCTAAACGCCCAAAGAAGTAAAAAGAGGTTAAAGGTACGTAGGTATTAATAACTAAAATTAATTAACTTTTTTAATGTAAAGACATGAGAAAAAGAAAAGCGAAAAAAAGAGAGCTTTTACCAGATCCAAGGTTTAACGACCAGTTAGTTACACGTTTTGTAAACAACTTAATGTGGGACGGTAAGAAATCTGTAGCTTTTAAAGTATTTTACGATGCAATGGATATCGTAGAAGAAAAAAAGACTGACGAAGAGAAGTCAGCACTAGAAATTTGGAAAGAAGGTTTATCTAATGTAATGCCTCACGTAGAAGTAAGATCTCGTCGTGTTGGTGGAGCAACATTCCAGATTCCAATGCAAATTCGCCCGGATCGTAAAGTATCTATGGCAATTAAATGGATGATCACTTACACACGTAAGCGTAACGAGAAAACAATGGCTCAACGTTTGGCAGCAGAAGTTTTAGCAGCAGCTAAAGAAGAAGGTGCAGCGGTAAAAAAGCGTACAGATACGCATAAGATGGCTGAAGCAAACAAAGCATTCTCACACTTTAGATTCTAAGAAATGGCTAGAGATTTAAAATTTACAAGAAATATTGGTATTGCTGCACATATTGATGCAGGAAAAACAACAACAACAGAACGTGTATTGTACTATACAGGTGTTTCACATAAAATTGGTGAAGTACATGATGGTGCAGCTACAATGGACTGGATGGAGCAAGAGCAAGAAAGAGGTATTACAATTACTTCTGCAGCTACAACTTGTGAGTGGAAGTTTCCATTAGAAAATGGAGAAGCAACTCCAGAAACTAAAGGATATCACTTTAATATTATTGATACTCCAGGTCACGTTGATTTTACAGTAGAAGTAAATAGATCATTAAGAGTTCTTGATGGTTTAGTTTTCTTGTTTAGTGCAGTTGATGGTGTTGAGCCTCAGTCTGAAACTAACTGGAGATTAGCTGATAATTATAAAGTACCTAGAATTGGTTTCGTTAATAAAATGGACCGTCAAGGATCTGACTTTTTAGGAGTTTGTCAACAAGTAAAAGACATGTTAAAATCTAACGCGGTGCCAATCGTTTTAAATATTGGTGACGAAGACGAATTTAAAGGTGTTATTGATTTAGTAAAAAACCGTGCTATCGTATGGCACGATGCAACTCAAGGAGCAACTTTCGATATTATCGAAATTCCTGAGGATATGAAAGAAGAAGCTCGTAAGTACCGTGCACTTTTAATTGAAGAAGTAGCAAGTTATGATGAGAATCTTTTAGAAAAATTCATGGAAGATGAAGATTCTATTACAGAAGAAGAAGTGCATGCTGCACTTAGAGCTGCTGTAATGGATATGGCAATTATTCCTATGGTTTGTGGATCTGCATTTAAAAATAAAGGTGTTCAGTTCTTATTAGATGCTGTGTGTCGTTATTTACCTTCTCCTTTAGATAAGGAAGCAATTGTAGGTACAAACCCAGATAATGGTGAAGAGATTTCTCGTAAACCAGATGTAAAAGAACCATTTGCAGCATTAGCATTTAAGATTGCTACGGATCCTTTCGTAGGTCGTTTAGCATTTTTTAGATCGTATTCTGGTCGTTTAGACGCAGGTTCTTACGTTTTAAATAACCGCTCAGGTAAAAAAGAACGTATTTCTCGTATCTATCAGATGCATGCTAACAAGCAAAATGCTATTGATTATATCGAAGCAGGAGATATTGGTGCAGCAGTAGGTTTTAAATCTATTAAAACTGGAGATACATTATCAGATGAAAAACATCCAATAGTTTTAGAATCTATGGACTTCCCAGATCCAGTAATTGGTATTGCGGTTGAACCTAAAACTAAAGCAGATGTAGATAAATTAGGTATGTCTTTAGCAAAATTAGCTGAAGAAGATCCAACATTTACTGTTAGAACAGACGAAGCTTCAGGGCAAACTATTATCTCAGGAATGGGAGAGTTGCACTTAGACATTATTGTTGATCGTTTAAAACGTGAATTTAAAGTTGAAGTTAACGAAGGTCAACCTCAAGTAGAGTACAAAGAAGCTATTACTGCTTCTGCAGATCATAGAGAAGTTTACAAGAAACAATCTGGTGGACGTGGTAAATTTGCTGACATTGTATTTACAATGGAGCCAGCAGATGAAGGTGTACAAGGTTTACAGTTTGAATCTGTTATTAAAGGTGGTAATGTCCCTAAAGAATTTGTTCCTTCTGTAGAGAAAGGTTTCAAAGAAGCTATGAACAATGGTCCTTTAGCAGGTTATGAAATGGATTCTATGAAAGTAACTTTAAAAGATGGATCTTTCCACCCTGTGGATTCTGATCAATTATCTTTTGAATTAGCTGCAAAAATGGGCTTTAAAGCTGCTTCTAAAGCTGCAAGAGCTAAAATTATGGAGCCAATCATGAAGTTAGAAGTGTTAACTCCTGAGGAAAACATGGGAGATATTGTAGGAGATTTAAATAGAAGACGTGGTCAAGTATCTGATATGTCAGATAGAGCAGGTTCTAAAGTTGTAAAAGCAACAGTTCCATTATCAGAAATGTTTGGATATGTTACAGCATTAAGAACAATGTCTTCTGGTAGAGCAACTTCTACTATGGAATTTTCTCACTATGCAGAAACACCTTCTAATGTATCAGAGGAAGTAATTGCAAAAGCTAAAGGATAATTTACTAAATAGATTAAGATGAGTCAAAAAATTAGAATAAAATTAAAGTCTTACGATTACAATTTAGTAGATAAATCTGCTGAAAAAATCGTAAAGACGGTAAAAAGTACTGGTGCTGTAGTTAACGGACCAATACCATTACCAACAAATAAAAAGATTTTCACTGTATTACGTTCACCACACGTAAACAAAAAATCTAGAGAACAATTTCAATTATCTGCTTACAAGCGTTTGTTAGATATCTATAGTTCTTCTTCGAAGACTATTGATGCGCTAATGAAACTTGAATTACCAAGTGGAGTAGAAGTAGAAATTAAAGTTTAAGTAGTATCTAACTTTCGGTTTAATTTTGTTAAACCGAAAGTTTTTTATATTTTTGCACTCCGAATTAGTTCGGGGTAAAGTTTTTATTGAGTTTATAATCAGTAAAAACAACATGTCCAGAGGGTTTCGCGAAGGAAAAACGGTAAAATAATATTCAGAGCATGAAAATTATTTTTACGCTCTTTTTTTTTGAATAAATCCAAAGGAAAAAATGAAACATTAGTTTCAAACAATTAATTATTAATAGACGCGCTGGATTTATAATATCTAACGTCTAAAATCTAAACAAATGTCTGGATTAATAGGTAGAAAAATTGGGATGACCAGCTTATTTGACGAGAACGGGAAGAATATTCCTTGTACCGTTATAGAAGCAGGTCCTTGTGTTGTTACCCAAGTCAGAACTGAAGAAGTTGATGGATATAATGCATTACAACTTGGTTTCGATGACAAAAAAGCAAAAAGCTCTAACAAAGCGTTAGATGGTCACTTTAAAAAAGCTGGCACAACTGCAAAAAAGAAAGTCGTTGAATTTCAAGGATTTGATCAAGAGTACAAATTAGGAGATTCAATTTCAGTAGATCACTTTACTGAAGGAGAATTCGTAGATGTATCTGGAGTTTCAAAAGGTAAAGGTTTTCAGGGAGTTGTTAAGCGTCACGGTTTTGCCGGTGTCGGTCAAGCTACTCACGGTCAACATAACCGTTTAAGAGCACCAGGTTCTATTGGTGCTGCATCTTACCCTGCAAGAGTATTCAAAGGAATGCGCATGGCAGGTCGTATGGGTGGAGACACAATTAAAGTTCAAAACTTAAAAGTATTAAAAGTAGTTGCTGAAAAGAACTTACTTGTTGTAAAAGGAGCAATTCCTGGTCACAAAAATGCTTTTGTAACTATTCAGAAATAATGAAGGTAGCAGTTTTAGATATTACAGGAAAAGATACTGGAAGGAAAGTTGAACTTTCTAAAGAGGTATTCGGAATAGAGCCAAATGATCATGCTATATACTTAGATGTAAAGCAATATTTAGCTAACCAGCGTCAAGGTACTCACAAAGCAAAAGAGAGAGCTGAGATAGCAGGAAGTACAAGAAAAATTAAAAAACAAAAAGGAACTGGTACTGCAAGAGCAGGTTCTATCAAGTCTGGAGTTTTTAGAGGTGGAGGACGTATGTTCGGGCCAAGACCACGTAATTATTCTTTCAAATTGAATAAAAACTTAAAGCGTTTAGCACGTAAGTCTGCTTTAAGTATTCAAGCAAAAGATAGCAACTTAGTAGTAATTGAAGATTTCAATTTTGAAACTCCAAAGACTAAAGAGTTTGTTAGTGTATTAAAAGGATTAGGCTTAGACGCTAAAAAATCTTTATTTGTTTTAGGTAATGAAAACACAAACGTGTATTTATCATCTCGTAACTTAAAAGGTTCTAAAGTAGTTAACGCTACAGGAATTAACACTTACAATGTATTAAATGCAAACAAAGTTGTTATTTCTGAAGGTTCTTTAGAAGGAATTGAATCTAATTTAAGTAAATAAGAAGGTATGAGTATTTTAATAAAACCTATTATTACAGAAAAAGCTACAAGTGACAGCGAGTTATTTAACCGTTTTACTTTTGTAGTAGATAAGAGAGCTAATAAGTTACAAATTAAAGGAGCTGTTGAAGCTGCTTATGGAGTAACTATCAATTCGGTAAAAACCATGAATTATCCTATCGAAAGAAAGACCAAATTTACCAAAAAAGGTATGGTTACAGGATTAACTGGCGGATACAAGAAAGCAATTGTACAAGTAGCTGAAGGAGAAAGCATTGATTTTTATAACAATCTTTAAGAAAAAAGACACAAATGTCAGTTAGAAAATTAAAACCAGTAACACCAGGTCAGCGTTTTAGAGTAGTAAATGGGTTCGACGCCATAACTACTGATAAGCCGGAGAAGTCATTATTGGCACCGAATAAAAGATCTGGAGGTCGAAACAGTCAAGGACGTATGACAACACGTAATATAGGTGGTGGTCATAAGCAAAAATACCGTATTATCGATTTTAAGAAAGATAAGCAAGGTATTCCTGCAACAGTAAAAACTATTGAGTATGATCCAAATCGTACTGCATTTATTGCATTAGTTTTTTATGCTGATGGAGAAAAACGTTATGTAATTGCACAAAACGGATTAAAAGTAGGTCAAACTATCGTTTCAGGTAGAGAAGCAACTCCAGAAATTGGAAATGCTTTATACTTAAGTGATATACCTTTAGGAACTACAATTTCTTGTATAGAGTTACGTCCAGGTCAAGGAGCTGTTATGGCTCGTTCAGCAGGTTCGTTTGCTCAATTAATGGCAAGAGATGGTAAGTATGCAACTGTTAAGTTACCTTCAGGTGAAACAAGATTAATCTTGTTAACTTGTATGGCAACTATTGGAGTTGTATCTAATTCAGATCATCAATTACTTGTATCTGGTAAAGCAGGTAGAAGCAGATGGTTAGGTAGAAGACCAAGAACTAACCCAGTACGTATGAATCCAGTTGATCACCCAATGGGAGGTGGTGAAGGACGTGCTTCTGGTGGGCATCCAAGATCTCGTAACGGTATACCTGCTAAAGGTTATAAGACAAGATCTAAGACCAAAGCGAGTAATAAGTATATTATAGAACGTAGAAAAAAATAAACCATGGCAAGATCATTAAAAAAAGGACCTTACGTTCACTATAAATTAGATAGAAAAGTGCAAGCTAGTATTGAGGCTGGAAGCAAATCTGTGATTAAAACTTGGTCAAGAGCAAGTATGATTACTCCAGATTTCGTTGGGCAAACAATAGCAGTGCATAATGGACGTCAATTTGTTCCTGTATATGTTACAGAGAATATGGTAGGTCATAAACTAGGAGAATTTTCACCAACACGTTCATTCCGTGGACATGCAGGTGCAAAAAATAAAGGAAAAAAATAAGTAGGAAATTATGGGAAGTCGTAAACATAACATGGCAACACAGTTAAAAGAAGCTAGAAAGACTAGAGCTTTCGCTAAAATAACTAATTGTCCTACATCACCAAGAAAAATGCGTTTGGTAGCAGATCAGGTAAGAGGTGTAGAGGTTGAAAAAGCTTTACAAATCTTAAAGTTTAGTCCAAAAGAAGCATCACGTAATTTAGAGAAATTGTTAATGTCTGCAATTGCAAACTGGCAAGCTAAAAATGAAGATGCAAGCATCGAAGATGCAGGATTATTCGTAAAATCGATTTGTGTAGATAGCGCAGGTATGTTAAAAAGATTAAGACCAGCTCCACAAGGTCGTGCACACAGAATTCGTAAGCGTTCTAATCACGTTACTTTAGAGTTAGGTACTAAAACTAAAAGCAATTAATCAAAGTAGATATGGGACAAAAAACAAATCCAATAGGAAATCGTTTAGGAATTATCAGAGGATGGGAATCTAACTGGTATGGTGGAAATGACTACGGAGATAAATTAGCTGAGGATAATAAAATAAGAAAGTACGTTCGTGCTAGATTATTTAAGGCAAGTGTTTCTCGTGTAATTATTGAGCGTACGCTTAAACTTGTAACCGTTACTATCACTACTGCAAGACCTGGTATTATTATTGGGAAAGGTGGTCAAGAGGTAGACAAGTTAAAAGAAGAGCTTAAGAAAATTACAAGTAAAGAAGTTCAAATTAATATTTTTGAAATTAAACGTCCAGAAGTAGATGCAAATTTAGTTGCAGCTAGTATTGCTCGTCAAATTGAAAATAGAATTTCTTACAAGCGTGCAACTAAAATGGCTATTCAAGCAGCCATGAGAATGAATGCAGAAGGAATTAAAGTCCAACTTTCTGGTCGTTTAAACGGAGCTGAAATGGCGCGTTCTGAACACTATAAAGAAGGAAGAATTCCATTATCTACTTTTAGAGCAGATATTGATTATGCACTTGTAGAAGCTCATACACAATACGGAAGATTAGGTATTAAAGTATGGATTATGAAAGGTGAGGTTTATGGAAAACGTGAATTATCTCCATTAGTAGGTTTATCTAAACAAAAAGGTGGTCCTAAAGGTGGTGGTAACTCTAAACGTCAACCTCGCAGAAGAAAATAATTTTTAAAAGAAATTAAAAATGTTACAGCCAAAAAGAGTAAAATACCGTAAGGTACAAAAGGCGAAAGGGAATATGAATGGTAACTCTGGTAGAGGAACTCAACTTTCTAACGGAATGTTTGGGATTAAATCTTTAGATCAGAACCTTCTTACTTCTCGTCAAATAGAGGCAGCTCGTATTGCGGCAACTCGTCACATGAAAAGAGAAGGTCAGCTTTGGATTAAAATATTTCCAGACAAGCCTATTACCAAAAAACCTTTAGAGGTTCGTATGGGTAAAGGTAAAGGAGCACCAGACCATTTTGTGTCAGTAATTAAACCAGGTAGAGTTTTGTTCGAAATTGGTGGAGTGCCAATTGATGTAGCAAAAGAAGCCTTACGTTTAGCTGCACAAAAACTTCCTGTAAGAACGAAGTTTGTTATCGCAAGAGATTTTGATATTAACGCTTAATTCTAATAGATATGAAACAATCAGAAATTAAAGAATTATCTGCAGCTGACTTACAAGAAAAGCTTGGAGCGTTGAAGAAAAATTATTCGGATCTTAAGATGGCTCACGCCATTACTCCATTAGAAAATCCTTTGGAGTTAAGAAGCTTAAGAAAATCGGTTGCAAGAATTGCAACAGAATTAACCAAAAGAGAATTACAATAATTCTATAGTCAATTTTAAAGATGGAAAAAAGAAATCTTAGAAAAGAGAGAATAGGTGTTGTTTCTAGTAGCAAAATGGAGAAATCTATTGTTGTTGCAGAAGTAAAGAGAGTAAAGCACCCAATGTACGGTAAATTCGTATTAAAGACGAAAAAGTATGTTGCACACGACGAACAGAATGATTGCAACGAAGGAGATACAGTTAGGATTATGGAAACACGTCCTATGAGTAAATCTAAACGTTGGAGATTAGTAGAAATCCTAGAAAGAGCTAAATAATATGTTACAGACAGAATCAAGATTAAAAGTCGCAGATAACACTGGAGCAAAAGAAGTTTTAGTGATAAGAGTTTTAGGAGGAACAAGAAAGCGTTATGCTAGAGTAGGAGATAAAATTGTAGTTACTGTAAAGTCTGCAACTCCTAACGGATCTGTTAAAAAAGGTCAAGTTTCTAGAGCGGTAGTTGTTCGTACTAAAAAGGAAGTAAGACGTAAAGACGGATCATACATCAGATTTGATGATAATGCTTGTGTACTTTTAAATCCAACTGAGGAGATGAGAGGAACACGTGTATTTGGACCTGTTGGACGTGAATTACGTGAGAAACAATTTATGAAGATAGTATCATTAGCACCTGAAGTGCTTTAATATCCAATAAGATGCAAAAGTTCAAAATAAAAACAGGAGATACTGTAAAAGTAATTACAGGTACTAGTAAAAATACTGAAGGAAAAGTATTACAAATTCTTAAAGATAAGAATAGAGTAATAGTTGAAGGTGCTAACATGGTGTCTAAACACACTAAGCCAAGTGCTACAAATCCTCAAGGTGGTATCGTAAAGAAAGAAGCTTCTATTCATATTTCTAATGTTATGTTAGTAGAAGATGGTGTTGCTGTAAGAGTAGGTTATAAAGTTGATGGAGATACTAAGACTAGAGTCTCTAAAAAAACTAAAAAATAATAATAATCATGAGTTACGTACCAAGATTAAAAGCAGAATATAAAGAAAGAGTAATAAGTGCTCTTACTGAAGAATTCAGTTATAAGAATGTAATGCAAGTACCTAAATTACAAAAGATAGTTGTAAGTAAAGGTGTTGGTGCTGCAATAGCTGATAAGAAATTAATAGACTACGCTTTAGAAGAGTTAGCAACTATTACAGGTCAAAAAGCAGTTTCAACTTTATCTAAGAAAGATGTTGCAAACTTCAAATTACGTAAAGGAATGCCAATTGGTGCAAAAGTTACGTTAAGAGGAGAAAAAATGTACGAATTTTTAGATAGATTAGTTACAGCTTCTTTACCACGTGTAAGAGATTTTAACGGAATTAAAGCGAATGGTTTTGATGGTAGAGGTAATTACACATTAGGTGTTACTGAACAAATCATCTACCCAGAAATTAACATAGACCAAGTTAAGAAGATTAACGGTATGGATATTACTTTTGTAACATCTGCAGCAACTGATAAGGAGGCTAAATCGTTATTAACTGAATTAGGTTTACCATTTAAAAAGAACTAGAAGATGGCTAAAGAATCAATGAAAGCACGTGAGCGTAAAAGAGCAGCAACAGTTGCAAAATATGCTGAAAAACGTAAAGCTTTAAAAGAAGCTGGAGACTATGAAGGTTTACAGAAGTTACCAAAGAATGCTTCACCAGTGAGAATGCACAATCGTTGTAAATTAACTGGACGTCCAAAAGGGTATATGCGTCAGTTTGGAATATCACGTGTTACATTTCGTGAAATGGCTAACCAAGGATTAATTCCTGGTGTTAGAAAAGCAAGTTGGTAATCAACAAAAAATAAATCTCAAAATAAAAAATAGAATGTGTATATTTGCACGCTCTATTTTTTTGAGTATAACAAATTTTAACAGATTTAAGGTTTAATTATCACAGAAGACACACTTTCTGTAAGTAGTATAGAGGTAATTAAAAACCAAAATCGCAAATCAATTTAATATGTATACAGATCCAATCGCGGATTTTCTAACTCGAGTAAGAAATGCAATTAGTGCAGGACACCGAGTAGTAGAAATTCCTGCTTCAAATTTGAAGAAGGAAATGACTAAGATTTTGTTTGATCAAGGGTACGTTTTAAGTTATCAGTTCAATGACGATAAAGTTCAAGGAACAATTAAGATAGCTTTAAAGTATGACCGTGACACAAAAGAGTCAGTAATCAGAAAGATTCAAAGAATCTCAACTCCAGGTTTACGTAAGTACGTAGGCTCAAAAGAAATGCCAAGAGTCTTAAATGGTTTAGGTATTGCTATTGTTTCAACTTCTAAGGGTGTTATGACTAACAAGAAAGCCCGTTTAGAGAATGTTGGAGGAGAAGTTTTATGTTACGTTTATTAATCACTTTGTACAATGAGTAGAATAGGAAAAAATCCAATCGCATTACCACAAGGTGTTGAAGTTAAAGTAAACGATAACGTGGTTACAGTAAAAGGTAAATTAGGAGAATTAACACAAGTTATCTCTGAAGGAATTACCGTAAAGATAGAAGATGCACAAATCGTTCTAGATAGAGCATCAGAAAGTAAAACTCATAAAGCCCAACACGGTTTAATGAGAGCTTTGATAAATAACATGGTTGAAGGAACTACAAAAGGTTTTTCTAAGGAATTAGAATTAGTTGGTGTAGGTTATAGAGCTTCAAACCAAGGTCAAAAACTAGATTTAGCATTAGGTTACTCTCACAATATTGTTTTAGAAATAGCTCCAGAAGTTAAAGTTGAAACAGTATCTGAAAAAGGTAAGAACCCATTAGTTAAATTAACTTCTTATGATAAGCAATTAGTTGGTCAAGTTGCCGCTAAGATCCGTGGCTTCCGTAGCCCAGAGCCTTACAAAGGAAAAGGAGTTAAGTTTGTAGGAGAAGTATTAAGAAGAAAAGCAGGTAAATCTGCATAATTTATAGAGTTATGGCATTATCAAAGCTTGAAAGAAGACAACGTATTAAGTATAGAATTAGAAAAATTGTTACTGGTACAGCTATAAAACCAAGATTAACGGTTTTTAGAAGTAACAAAGAAATCTATGCTCAAATAATAAATGATGTTGACGGTGTTACATTAGTAGCTGCATCATCAAGAGATAAAGAAATTACAGCAAGTTCTAAAGCAGAAACAGCAGTAGCAGTTGGTAAAGCAATTGCAGAGAAAGCATCTAAAGCAGGTGTTGAAACTGTTGCTTTTGATAGAAACGGATATTTATATCACGGTAGAGTTAAAGTTTTAGCAGATGCTGCTAGAGAAGCTGGTTTAAAATTTTAAGAAGTTATATTATGCAAGGATATAAAAACGTAGAAAGAGTAAAACCAAGCGGATTAGAGCTTGTAGATAAATTAGTAGGCGTACAACGTGTAACTAAGGTAACTAAAGGTGGTAGAGCTTTTGGTTTTTCAGCAATTGTTGTTGTTGGAGATGGTAACGGAGTTGTAGGTCATGGTTTAGGAAAATCTAAAGATGTTGCTTCAGCAATTGCAAAAGCAATTGAAGACGCAAAGAAAAATTTAGTTAGAATTCCTATTTTAGATGGTACTTTACCACACGAACAAAAAGGGAAATTTGGTGGAGCAAGAGTATTTGTTAAGCCTGCTTCTCATGGTACTGGAGTTATTGCCGGTGGTGCTGTACGTGCGGTGTTAGATGCTGTAGGTATACATGATGTATTATCAAAATCTCAAGGATCATCTAATCCTCACAATGTTGTAAAAGCAACTTTTAATGCTTTATTACAATTACGTAGTGCAGCAACTATTGCTAAGCAAAGAGGAGTTTCTTTAGAGAAAGTTTTTAACGGATAAAATTTAAGACGATGAGTAAAATTAAAGTTACACAAGTAAAAAGTAAAATTGGTCGCCTTAAAAATCAAAAGAGAACATTAGAGGCATTAGGTTTACGAAGAATGAACCAAACAGTAGAACATGAGGCAACTCCTTCTATTATTGGTATGGTAAATACAGTTAAACACTTAATTTCTGTAGAGGAAGTTAAATAAGACAAGAAAAATCATGAGTTTACACAACTTAAAACCAGCAGAAGGATCTGTTAAGAAAGTTAAGAGAATTGCACGTGGTGAAGGTTCTGGTAAAGGTGGTACCGCTACTAGAGGTCACAACGGACAAAAATCTCGTTCTGGATATTCTCGTAAGATTGGTTTCGAAGGTGGGCAAATGCCGTTACAAAGACGTGTGCCTAAATTCGGTTTCACAAACATCAATCGTAAAGAATATGTAGGAATCAACTTAGATAAATTACAATCTTTAGTTGACGCTAAAAAAATCGAGGACACAATTAATTTAGAAGTATTAATAGAAAACCGTTTAGTTCGTAAGAACGACTTAGTTAAAATATTAGGTGGTGGAGAATTAAAAGCTAAATTAAATATTACTGTTCATAAATATACTGCTACCGCTAAAGCTGCTATTGAAGCTGCTGGAGGTGAAGCAGTAAGTTTATAATACTAAATGTAAATGATGAATTTTATAAATACTTTAAGAGACATATTTAAGATTGAAGAATTGAAAAACAAAATTCTTCTTACAATCGGTTTAATTGCTGTTTATCGTTTTATGGCAGCTGTACCATTACCTGGTATAGATCCATTACAACTTTCAGCTTTAAAAGAGGGTACATCTTCTGGTCTTTTAGGAATTTTAAATGCATTTACAGGAGGGGCTTTTGCAAGAGCATCTGTAATGGCTTTGGGTATTATGCCATATATTTCGGCATCTATTGTGGTACAGTTAATGGGAATAGCAATTCCTTATTTACAAAAACTACAAAAAGATGGTGAAAGTGGTCGTAAGAAAATTACACAAATAACACGTTGGTTAACAATTTTAATAACATTGTTTCAAGCACCAACATACATCACAGCAATTAAAACGCAATTTGGTTTACCAGAATCTGCATTTTTAGTTGGAGGTGCTACTTTTTGGGTTTCATCAATAATCTTATTAAGTGCAGGTACTATATTTGCTATGTGGTTAGGTGAGCGTATTACTGATAAAGGAGTTGGTAACGGTATTTCGTTATTAATTACTGTTGGTATTATTGCTAACTTTCCAGCAGCATTTTTACAAGAGTTTGTTTCTAAGACAACAAACGCTGGTGCAGGTGGAGTAATGATGATTTTAATTGAAATCATTATTTGGTTTGTAGTAATTCTCTTAACCGTGTTATTGGTTACAGCAGTTCGTAAGATTGCGGTACAATACGCCCGAAGAACAGTTGCAGGAAGTATTTCTAATGTAGCAGGATCAAGAGATTATATCCCATTAAAGTTAAACGCAGCAGGTGTAATGCCAATCATTTTTGCACAAGCAATTATGTTTTTGCCAATTGCATTAGCGCAACGTTTTCCAGCTTTAGCTAGTTTACAAGACATTAACGGATTGTGGTATAACGTAATCTTCGCATTATTAATTATAATCTTTAGTTATTTCTATACTGCCATTACGGTTCGTACAGATGAAATGGCTCAAGGTTTAAAAAGAAGCGGAGGTTTTATTCCAGGTATTAGACCAGGAAAGGATACAGCAGATAGATTAGATTCAGTATTATCAAGAATTACCTTACCAGGTTCAATTTTCTTGGCTGCCTTATCTATTTTACCAGCAGTAGCATATCAATTTGGAGTACAACAAAATTGGGCGCTATTTTATGGAGGAACATCGTTAATTATTATGGTGGGAGTAGCAATTGATACTCTACAACAAATTAACGCTTACTTGTTAAATAGCCATTACGATGGTTTAATGAAGACAGGTAATACTAATAGAAAATCATTATAAAAGGATGGCTAAGCAACCAGCAATTCAACAAGACGGAAGCATAACAGAAGCATTGTCTAATGCTATGTTTCGTGTAGAGTTAGAAAACGGACATATTGTAACAGCACACATTTCTGGTAAAATGCGTATGCATTATATAAAGCTTTTACCTGGAGACAAGGTAAAGTTAGAAATGAGTCCTTATGATTTAACAAAGGCAAGAATAACCTATAGATATTAATTTTTTAATATCTATATAAAGTTTAAAACGATGAAAGTAAGAGCATCTATTAAGAAAAGAAGCGCCGACTGCAAAATAGTTCGCAGAAAAGGTAGATTATACGTAATTAATAAACAAAATCCTAGATTTAAACAAAGACAAGGGTAATGGCAAGAATAGCAGGTATTGATATTCCTAAGAATAAAAGAGGTGTTATTTCATTAACGTACATCTTTGGAATAGGAAAAAGTAGAGCACAAGAAATTTTAGCTAACGCAAAAATTGACGAAAGTGTAAAGGTTCAAGATTGGTCAGATGATCAAATCGCGGCAATCCGTGAACAAGTAGGTACATTCACTATTGAAGGTGAATTACGTTCTGAAGTTCAGATAAGCATTAAGCGTTTAATGGATATCGGATGTCAAAGAGGAATTCGTCACAGGATGAGTCTTCCTTTAAGAGGTCAGAGAACTAAAAACAACTCTCGTACAAGAAAAGGTAAGCGTAAAACTGTAGCTAACAAGAAAAAATAAAGTTAGATAAAGTAATAAAGATCTAATAGAAGTTATTAAACTTTCAAGTTAGAAAACTAAATTACTAAAACTTAAAAATTATGGCAAAATCAAGTTCAAAAAAACGTAAGGTTATAATAGAATCTGTTGGAGAAGCACATGTAACTGCATCTTTTAACAATATTATTATTTCTTTAACAAACAAAAAAGGAGATGTAATCTCTTGGTCATCTGCAGGTAAAATGGGCTTTAGAGGTTCTAAAAAGAATACTCCTTATGCAGCTCAATTAGCAGCAGAAGACTGTGCGGCACCAGCTAAAGAAGCGGGTTTACGTAAAGTAAAAGTGTATGTTAAAGGACCTGGTAACGGTAGAGAATCTGCAATCAGATCTATTCATAATGCAGGTATAGAAGTAACAGAAATTATCGATGTTACTCCAATGCCACATAATGGATGTCGTCCACCAAAGAGAAGAAGAGTTTAATAATTAATATTTTAATAGATAGGAATTAGATTATCGAAGGATTAAGCCTTAATTCATAATCCCTATCAAAAACAAAAAGAAATGGCAAGATATACAGGACCAAAAACTAAAATTGCTCGTAAGTTTGGCGAAGCAATCTTCGGAGATGATAAAAACTTCGAAAAAAGAAATTACCCACCAGGACAGCATGGAAACGCTAGAAGAAGAGGTAAGAAATCTGAATATGCAACTCAATTAATGGAGAAGCAAAAAGCTAAATATGCTTATGGTATATTAGAGCGTCAATTCAGTAATTTATTTAAGAAAGCACAAGCTGCTGGAGGTATTACTGGTGAAGTTTTATTACAACTTTGTGAAGCTCGTTTAGATAATGTAGTATACCGTTTAGGTGTATCAAAATCTAGAAGTGGAGCTCGTCAATTAGTTTCTCACCGTCACATTACTGTAAACGGAGAGATTGTAAATATCCCTTCTTATTCTGTACAAGCAGGAGATGTAATTGCTGTAAGAGAAAAGTCTAAATCATTAGTAGCAATTGAAGATGCTTTAGCGTCTAACAGTGCAGTTTATGAATGGTTAACTTGGAACAACGATCAAAAATCTGGAACATTTGTAAAAGCTCCAGAAAGATTACAAATCCCAGAAACATTCAAAGAACAATTAATCGTAGAATTATATTCTAAGTAATAATTTAATAATATTGAAATTCAGCCAAAGGGTTTATTCGTAATTCTTCACACTTATAAACCGCGCAACTGAATGACAATTAAAAAGAAGAAAAATAATGGCAATTTTAAATTTTCAAAAGCCCGATAAAGTAATTATGATCGAATCTACAGATTTTTCTGGTAGATTTGAATTCAGACCTCTAGAACCAGGTTTTGGTTTAACAGTAGGTAATGCTTTACGTAGAGTTTTATTATCATCTTTAGAAGGTTTTGCAATTACATCATTAAGAGTTGATGGTGTTGAGCACGAATTTTCAACAATTAAAGGTGTTGTAGAAGACGTAACTGAAATTATCTTAAACTTAAAACAAGTTCGTTTTAAGAAACAAATAGAAGAGTCTGACAGAGAAACTGTATCAATTTCAGTATCAGGTCAAGATCAGCTTACAGCTGGTGATTTACAAAAATTTACTTCAGGATTTCAAGTTTTAAATCCAGATTTAGTTATTTGTAATATGGACAAGTCGGTTAAGTTTAACGCCGAAATCACTATCGAAAAAGGTAGAGGATTTGTTCCAGCAGAAGAAAATAAAAAAGCAAATGCTCCTTTAGGAACTATTTTTACTGATTCTATTTACACTCCTATAAAGAATGTAAAATATGCAGTAGAAAATTTTAGAGTAGAACAAAAAACAGATTACGAAAAATTAGTTTTCGATATTGATACTGACGGTTCTATTAACCCTAAAGATGCATTAACAGAAGCAGCTAAAATTTTAATCCACCACTTTATGTTATTCTCTGATGAGCGTATCACTTTAGAGGCAGATGAAATTGCACAAACTGAAACATATGATGAAGAATCATTACACATGCGTCAGTTGCTTAAAACTCGTTTAATCGATATGGATTTATCTGTACGTGCATTAAACTGTTTAAAAGCTGCAGAAGTAGATACTTTAGGAGACTTAGTATCATTTAACAAAAGTGATTTAATGAAGTTTAGAAACTTTGGTAAAAAATCATTAACTGAATTAGAAGAGTTAGTGATTAATAAAAGCCTAAGTTTTGGAATGGATTTAAGCAAATACAAATTAGATAAAGATTAACCTTTCATAACTTTGCTCCTCAATAATGAGTAGAAGCAAGATGAAAGCAAACACACAAAGGTCATGAGACACGGAAAGAAATTTAATCATTTAGGAAGGCAAACAGCGCATAGAAAAGCAATGTTAGCAAATATGGCATGTTCTTTAATAGAACACAAGCGTATTAACACAACAGTAGCAAAAGCTAAAGCTATACGTCAGTATATTGAGCCTTTAATTACTAAGTCTAAATCAGATACAACACACAATCGTAGAACAGTATTTAGTTACTTACGCGATAAACATGCTGTAACAGAATTATTCAAAGAAATATCTGTAAAAGTTGCTGATCGTCCAGGAGGATATATTCGTATTATCAAATTAGGAAACCGTCAAGGAGATAACGCTCCAATGGCAATGGTAGAATTAGTTGATTACAACGAATTATATAACCCTAAAGGAAACAAAGCTAAGAAAACTACTCGTCGTAGCCGTCGTGGAGGAAGCAAAGCTGAAGCAGCAGTGGAATCAGTTGATACAAAGACTGAAGAGAAAACTGAAGAATAAAAATGAAATTTTTATAATTCACATATACAAAAGGATAAACTATTTAGTTTATCCTTTTTTTTATATTATTTTTGCAACAAACACACAACAACACAACACATCCAATGAAATATCAATCACGTAAAAAAGCCCTAGTTTTATTAGCAGACGGAACCATTTTTTATGGAAAATCTGTAGGAATAGAAGGAACATCTACTGGTGAAATCTGTTTTAATACAGGTATGACTGGTTATCAAGAAATATTTACTGATCCATCTTATTTTGGACAGTTAATGGTAACAACCAATGCACATATAGGTAACTATGGAATTAATAATAACGAAGTTGAATCTGATGGAATTAAAATTTCAGGTTTAATTTGCCGTAACTTTAGTTTTACACATTCTCGTGTAGATTCTGATGGAAATTTATTTGATTGGTTTAAAGAACACAATTTAGTAGCAATTTCTGATGTAGATACTCGTGCATTAGTTTCTTATATAAGAGATAATGGAGCAATGAATGCTATTATTTCTACTGATGTTGATAACATTGATGAATTAAAAAAACAGTTAGCTGGAACTCCAAATATGGAAGGTTTAGAACTTGCCTCTAAAGTATCTACGAAGGAACCTTATTTTGTTGGTGATGAAAATTCCGAAATTAAAATAGCTGCTTTAGATATTGGAATTAAAAAGAATATTTTAAGAAACTTAGTAAAAAGAGGAGCATATATTAAAGTGTATCCTTATAATTCAAGTTTCGAAGAATTAAGTTCATTTAATCCAGATGGGTATTTTATTTCAAATGGCCCTGGAGATCCAGAACCTTTAACCGATGCAATTAATACCGCAAAAGAAATTATAAAGAGCGATTCTCCTTTATTTGGAATTTGTTTAGGACATCAAGTTATTGCGTTAGCAAACGGAATTTCAACCTACAAAATGCATAATGGACATAGAGGAATCAATCATCCTGTAAAAAACCTATTAACGGGTAAAGGAGAAATAACTTCTCAAAATCATGGTTTTGCTATTAATAGAGAAGAAACTGAGGCACATTCCGATGTAGAAATTACGCATGTACATTTAAATGATAATACAGTTGCAGGTATTAAAATGAAATCTAAAAATGTGTTTTCTGTACAATATCACCCAGAAGCAAGTCCTGGACCTCACGATTCGGAATATTTATTTGATCAATTTATAGAGAATATAAAAAAGACAAAACAGGTACAAGCGTAAACGTTTTCGTAGAAATTACATTTAAAAAATAGAATAAAACATAGCTTTTATTAAATTGCAAGTAAAAAATAACAACTATTATGAGTATTATAATTAACATTCACGCACGTCAAATCTTTGATTCAAGAGGTAACCCAACTATAGAAGTAGATGTAACTACAGATAATGGAGTTTTAGGTAGAGCTGCAGTTCCTTCTGGAGCTTCTACAGGAGAACACGAAGCTGTAGAATTACGTGATGGAGGAAAAGATTATATGGGTAAAGGAGTTTTAAATGCTGTTAAAAATGTAAATACATTAATAGCTGAAAACTTATTAGGAGTTTCTGTTTTTGAACAAAACGCAATTGATCAAGCAATGATTGATTTAGATGGTACTCCAAACAAAGCTAAATTAGGAGCAAATGCAATTTTAGGTGTTTCTTTAGCAGTTGCAAAAGCAGCAGCAAATGAATTAGGAATGCCATTATACAGATATGTTGGAGGGGTTTCAGCAAATACGTTGCCAGTTCCAATGATGAATATTATTAATGGAGGTTCTCATTCAGATGCTCCAATTGCATTCCAAGAGTTTATGGTTATGCCAGTAAAAGCGAAGAATTTTACGCATACTATGCAAATGGGATCTGAGATTTTCCATAATTTAAAGAAAGTATTACATGACCGTAATTTATCAACAGCAGTTGGTGATGAAGGAGGTTTTGCACCCAATTTAGAAGGTGGAACAGAAGATGCTTTAGATACTATTAAAAAAGCTGTTGATAATGCAGGTTATAAGTTAGGAGACGATGTTATGATTGCTTTAGATTGTGCTGCAGCAGAATTTTTTGTAGACGGAAAATACGATTATACTAAGTTTGAAGGAAGTACAGGGAAAATAAGAACAAGTAAAGAACAAGCAGATTATTTAGCTGAGCTTTCTGAAAATTACCCTATTATTTCTATTGAAGACGGTATGGATGAAAACGATTGGGAAGGTTGGAAGTATTTAACCGAAAAGATTGGAGATAAAGTACAATTAGTTGGAGACGATTTATTTGTCACTAATGTAGAGCGTTTATCTAAAGGGATAAGCACAAATACAGCTAATTCAATTTTAATAAAAGTTAATCAAATAGGAACTTTAACAGAAACAATTGCAGCTGTAAACATGGCACATAATGCAGGTTATACTTCAGTTATGAGTCATAGATCTGGAGAAACTGAAGATAATACAATTGCCGATTTAGCAGTTGCTTTAAATTGTGGACAAATAAAAACTGGTTCTGCATCTCGTTCAGATAGAATGGCAAAGTACAATCAATTACTTCGTATAGAAGAACAATTAGCAGATGTAGCTTATTTTCCACAGGAAAAAGCTTTTAAATTATAAATTAAATTAAGTAAATTTATAAACCTCACATTCTAACCCTAGAATAGTGAGGTTTTTTTATGAATTGAATAAATAAGAATAAACAATTTAGAGATACTAAAAATCTATGCAAGGATATTTTTAAAATGCTTTAATTTTGGTATCTTCGTGCTTCACTTCAATATTAAAAATAAGTTTAAAAAATGTCAGATATAGCAAAATTACAAATAGGTGATAATCAATATGAGTTTCCTTTAATTACAGGAACAGAAAATGAAGTAGCAATTGATATAAAAACGCTTAGAGGCGCAACTGGTGGTGTTACCACTATAGATCCAGGTTATAAAAACACAGGTTCTTGCCAAAGTGCTATTACTTTTTTAAATGGTGAAGAAGGTATTTTACGTTATAGAGGTTATTCTATAGAAGAATTAGCAGAAAAAGCTGACTTTTTAGAAGTTGCTTATGCTTTAATTTTTGGAGAATTACCAACTAAAGAACAATTAGAGAAATTTCATTCAGATATAAAAGATAAGTCTATTGTAGATGATGATATTAAAAAAATCATTGATGCTTTTCCTAAAAATGCGCATCCAATGGGAGTTTTATCTTCATTAACTTCTGCTTTAACAGCTTTTAATCCTAGCTCTGTCAATGTAGATTCAGAAGAGGATATGTATAATTCTGTAGTTAAAATATTAGGAAAATTTCCTGTATTAGTAGCTTGGACTATGCGTAAAAAACAAGGTTTACCATTAAACTATGGATCAAAATCTTTAGGATACGTAGAAAATGTTTTAAAAATGATGTTTGAACAACCTAATGAAGAGTATGTTCAAAATGAAGTTTTAGTAAATGCTTTAGATAAATTATTAATCTTACATGCAGATCACGAGCAAAACTGTTCTACTTCTACAGTAAGAATTGTAGGTTCTTCTCACGCAGGTTTATTTGCTTCTCTTTCTGCTGGAATATCTGCACTTTGGGGACCACTTCATGGTGGAGCTAACCAAGCAGTTTTAGAAATGCTAGAAGCAATTAAAGAAGATGGCGGTGATACTAAGAAGTACATGGCAAAAGCAAAAGATAAAAATGATCCTTTCCGTTTAATGGGCTTTGGACATAGAGTATATAAAAACTTTGATCCTCGTGCAAAGATCATTAAAGTTGCAGCTGATGAAGTTTTAAAAGAATTAGGAGTTAATGATCCTATTCTTGATATAGCAAAAGGTTTAGAACAAGAAGCATTAAATGATGATTATTTTGTAAAACGTAAATTATATCCAAATGTAGATTTTTATTCAGGTATAATTTATAGAGCTATGGGAATTCCTGTAGAAATGTTTACAGTAATGTTTGCATTAGGTCGTTTACCAGGTTGGATTGCTCAATGGAGAGAAATGCGTTTAGGTAAAGAGCCAATTGGACGTCCACGTCAAGTTTATACAGGAGAAAACTTTAGACCATTTAAAGATATCTCTAATAGATAAGATATATTTAACAAATTTTTTAAAAAAAGCTTCATGTTTAACATGAAGCTTTTTTTTTATATTTGCCCATGCTAAAATTAAACGTAAAAAACGAAATTTCTAGATTAAGAGCTGTAGTTCTTGGAACTGCTAAAAGTAATGGTCCAACACCTAGTTTGGAAGAAGCTTATGATCCTAAATCGTTAGAACATATAAAAGCAGGAACATATCCTTTAGAAGAAGATATGGTAAAAGAAATGGAAGCTGTTGCTGCTGTTTTTAAGAAATACAACGTAAAAGTTTATAGACCTGAATTAATAGAAAATTGTAACCAAATTTTTGCAAGAGACATAGCGTTTGTTATTGACGATGTTTTTGTTAAAGCAAATATTTTACCAGATAGAGAAGTAGAGTTAGAGGCATTACAATATGTTATAGATCAAATTAATCCGGTCAAAGTTATTCGGCCTCCAGAAGAAGTACATATTGAAGGAGGAGATGTTATGCTTTGGAATGATTACATTTTTATAGGAACTTATAGAGGTGAAGATTATCCAGATTATATTGTAGCAAGAACAAACACGCAAGGGGTTGAATTTATTGAGAAAACCTTTCCACATAAAAAAGTAAAATCATTTAATCTTAGAAAATCTCAAACAAATCCAAGAGATAATGCCTTGCATTTAGATTGTTGCTTTCAACCAGTAGGGAAAAATAAAGCAATTTTACATAAAGAAGGTTTCTTAGAAGAAGAAGAATATGAATGGTTATTAAACTACTTCGGAAAAGAAAATTGTTTTATCATTTCTAAAGAAGAAATGTATAATATGAATAGTAATATTTTTTCTATTTCTGAAGATGTAGTTATCTCGGAAAAGAACTTTACAAGATTAAACACTTGGTTACGTAAAAACGGAATTACTGTAGAAGAAGTACCATATTCAGAAATTTCTAAACAAGAAGGTTTGTTACGTTGTAGTACAATGCCTTTAATTAGAGATTAATTTTTTATCAAACAATAGAAAATGCAACAAACTACCAATACTATTTTAATGGTTCGTCCAGCAAGTTTTAGGATGAATGAACAAACAGCAGTAAATAACTATTATCAACAATCTTTAAAAGACATGTTGCCAGCTGCTATTAATGCTAAAGCACAACAAGAATTTGATGTTTTTGTAGTCAAATTACAACAAAACGGAATAAAAGTTATTGTTGTTGAAGACGCCAAAGAGCCAGATACTCCAGACGCACTTTTTCCTAATAACTGGATTTCTTTTCACGAAAACGGAGATGTAGCAATCTACCCAATGTTTGCAGAAAATAGAAGATTAGAAAGAAGAGAAGACGTTTTAGAAACTTTAGAAAAAGAAGGTTTTAAAATAGAAAATGTAATAGATTATACAGAAGCCGAAGAAGAACAAATTTTTCTTGAAGGTACTGGAAGTATGATTTTAGACAGACAAAATAGAAAAGCATATTGCGCCATTTCTCCACGAGCTGAAGAGGAGTTATTTATAGAATTTTGTGAAGATTTTGAATATACTCCAATAATTTTTACAGCAAATCAAACCGTGCAAGATAGCAGAGAAGCAATTTACCACACCAATGTTATGATGTGTATTGCAGAAACTTTTGCGGTAATTTGTTTAAGTTCTATTGACGATAAAAAAGAACGTAAAAACGTTGTGAAAAACTTAAAGTCAGACGGTAAAGAAGTTATTGATATTACCGAAAAACAGGTACAGCAATTTGCCGGAAATATGTTACAGGTTATTGGAAAAGACAATAAAAAGTTTTTAATAATGAGTACTTCTGCATACAATTCGCTAACAGCGATGCAATTACAAAAAATAGAAAAACACGCTACTATAATTCATTCCGATTTAACAACTATAGAAACCTGTGGAGGCGGAAGCGCACGCTGTATGATGGCAGAAGTTTTTCTCCCGAAGAAATAACTGTCATTCCTGTGAAAACAGGAATCTCAATATTTAAAATCCGTATATTCACAAAATGAACTTACTACTTTTAGCAGTTGCGCCAGTAATGGTCATTATTTTATACATCTATTTTAAAGATAAGTTTGAAAAAGAACCTATAAAGTTTTTATTTAAAAACTTTATGTTAGGAGCAACAGTAAGCGTTCTAATTACAGCAATTTTAAGCGGAATATTAATCAACTTAATACCTTTAACAGATTCTAAAAGCATTATTCAGCAATTTATACAAGCATTTGTAGTAGTTGCCTTAGTAGAAGAGTTTGCTAAGTTTGTAATTGTAAAATATTACGCTCAAAACAATAAAGAGTTTAACGAACCTTTTGATGGTATTGTATATGCAGTAATGGTTTCCATGGGGTTTGCAGCTTTAGAAAATGTACTATATACTTTTCAGCACGGAGCATCAACCGGAGTTTTAAGAGCATTTACAGCAGTTCCAGCACATGCAACATTTGCAATTTTAATGGGGTATTTTATGGGGAAAGCTAAATTTTCTTCAAACAAAACAACACTTAACTTATTTGGATTGTTAGCAGCAACATTATTTCATGGTGCTTATGATTTCTTCCTATTTATAGATTTTGTTCCTGGTATTGCAACAGGTGCATTTATATCTCTTGCTATTGGGGTTTTCTTATCAAACAAAGCAATTAAAAAGCATACAAGAGAAGAACATATTCTCTAATTTATAGAATCCAAAAATAAAGCAGCTATTTAGCTGCTTTATTTAATATAAGTTGTAGTTTATTTAAAACGCTACATTTAATATCTGTCCACTTAATTGAAGCAATTGTAATTCAATTAATTTTGCATCAAATTTAGCATTGTTTAAAGCAGTTTTAGAATTAATTAAATTTATTTGAGCTTGTCTAAATTCTATAGAAGTTACTTGTCCTAATTTATAACGCTCTTGTGTTCTTTCAAAATTGTTTTGAGTAGTTAACACGTTTTTCTCTTGAGCTTGTAGAATAAATAATTGATTTTGGTAATTCTCCCAAGTGTTTTTTAATGTATTACCTATTGTTATTTTTTGTTGTTCTAAAAGTATTTCTTGGTTTTCTAAGGCAATTTTGGCATTTGCAACACGTGTTTTAGTACTTCCTCCATCAAATAAATTCCAAGATAAACTTAAACCAGCATTTAATCCGTTGGAAGTAGAGGCTGCTAAAAAAGAAGTTGAAGGGTTTTCGCTTTTATTCCAACCATACGAAGTATTTAAACCTAAAGTAGGTAAGTAGTTAGTCTTATTTATTTTAATATTGAATTCACTAATTGCAATGTTCTTTTCATTTTGTTTTAAAGTAGCATTATTAGCAATTGTTTTTTGATGTAGATCATCAAAATTCAACATTTTATTAAAAGCTACTTCAGTTTCTACATCATAATTAACCTCTTTCTCTACACCTAAAATTACATTTAACCCACGTTTTGCATTGCTTAATTGTTGTTTAGCATTTATCAATGTAATGCTATCATTATTAATATCAACTTCAGCATTTAACAACTCTAATTTTGTAGATTGTCCGTATTCATATTGATAGGTTGCACGTTTTAAACGTTGTTTAGAAATAGCTAAAGCTTCACTTAAATTATTGCTATTTTCAGCCAATCTTGCTATTTGAAAATACGTTGTAAACAACTGTAAATAGGTGTTTTCAATAGTTTTTTTGGCTTGTAATTCCGTTAAATTATAGGTTTCTTTTAATTGCTGATAGTTATACTTTCTACCCAAACCATCAAAAATTGTATAATTTAAATTTAAAGAAGCATTATAACTTTTTGTAATTGCTCCGTTAATTGTTGTAGAAGTTCCGTCTTGTCTATTAATAGTCTGACTTTCATTTCTATAATTTGCACCTGAAGAAATAGAAGCTGTTGGTAAAAAACCAGTATTGTAAATACTTGTATTGTTTTTAGCAACTTCTAAATTATTGTTTGCAATTTTAACACCAAAGTTGTTTTCTAAGGTTATTGCTAGTGCTTCTTTTTTTGTTAAAATTTCTTGAGAAATTCCTTTTAAAGTCGTTAAAAAAGCGACTATTAGTATTGTGTTTTTAATGACCTTCATTTTCATCAAATTTAGATTCTATAATTGCTCTTTCTACTTCTTCTTTAGTAATGTTATCTCCTGTTTTTAACCACTTTATTCCCACTTTTATAGAGTTGGAAACCGATAGTAATAATGGTAGCATTACTAAGGTTAAAACTGTTGCTATCATAATTCCGTATGAAATAGAAATAGCCATCGGAATTAAAAATTGTGCTTGTCTACTTTTTTCTAACATTAATGGTGCTAAACCAGCAACAGTTGTTAAAGTTGTTAAGAAAATGGCTCTAAAACGAGATTGCCCCGCGTTAATAATTGCATCATCAAATTTTAATCCTTCTTTTAAGGCATTGTTAAATTTACCTATTAACACCAAACCGTCATTTACCATAATACCAATAAGTGCAATTATTCCTAAAAAGGATAAAATTCCTATTGAAAAATTATGAATATAATGTCCCCAAACTACTCCAATCATACTAAAAGGAATCATTATAATTAATAATATTGGTTGGCTGTAAGAACGGAATGTAAATGCAATTACAATGTATATTAACATTAAAATAATTGGCCAAATAACTGCAACAGAGTCTGTGGTTTTCTTTGCTTCTCTATTCTGACCTTCATACAATGGTGTTACACTATGGTATTTAGATAAAATATCTGGCATTACATTTTGCCTAATGTTATCTAAAACTTCGGTTTCACTAGATTCTAAATCTTTTAAATCTGCCGTTATTTGAATTTCTCTTTTCCCGTCTAAGTGATTAATTGCAATATCTCCTCTTTCTATGGTATAGTTTGCAATTTCAGAAAACGGTATTCTTGTTCCGGTTGGAGTAACAATACGCATATCATCTAAATTTTTAATAGACGATCTGTCTTTTTTATCGTAACGAACCCAAACTTTAATTTCGTCTTGTCCACGTTGAAAACGCTGTGCCTGAAAACCAAAGAAACCAGCACGTACTTGTGCCATTACAGATTGTAAATTTAAGCCTAATAAATATGCATTGTCTTTTAAAACGATGCTTACTTCTTTAATTCCTGCCGGATCATTATCAGAAATATCTTTTAAAAGTGGATTGTTTTCTAACGCTTGTTTTAAGTCTTGTTTTGCAGATTTTAGTTCATTAATATTATTCCCTAATAAAGAAATTGCAACTGGACTACCACCAAAATTTCCCCCAGAACCAAAAACTAAACTTTCTACGCCGTTTACTTTACCAACTTTGTCTGTGATAGCATTTGTTATTTCTGGCGATGAAAAATCTCTTGCTTCACCAGGTAATAAATTTACTGTTAACGTTGCATTTGCACTTCCTGGTCCTACACGTTTTATTACGTTTTCTACCACATCTAAATCTCCAGATTGTTTTTCTGAATATTCTTTATTTATCAACCAAACTTTTTCTTCTATAGATGATATAATAGAATCTGTAATTTGTTCGTTGGTACCTTGCGGCATTACTAAAGTAATTTTAACGCTATCACTTGCAACTTTTGGAAAAAAGGATTGTTTTACAATACCTGCATTCATTGCCATTATGCTAAAAATTACCAAAGCAATAGGAATTGAGAATGAAAATATTTTGTTGTTTAATGAAAACTTTAAAAAAGGCACATAATAAGTATCTCTTATTTTTACTAAAAACTTATCTGCCCATTTATTTACATTTTTAAAAAAAGCATCAATAGCATTTTTCTTTTTTACTTGTCCATTTTCTAAACGATCCCTATCTAATGCTTTAGAATGTGCAATATGCGCTGGCAAAATAATTAAAGCTTCAATTAAAGAAACCGATAATGTAATTAGTACAATTGTAGCAACTTCTCCAAAGAAATTACCGATTCTTCCATCAACAAAAAAGAATGTTGAAAAAGCAATAATTGTAGTTAAAATTGCCGAAACAATTGGTGGAATAACTTCCATTGTACCATCTATTGCTGCCTGAATTTTAGATTTTCCTAAATCGTAATAATGATGATAAATATTTTCTCCAATTACAATTCCATCATCTACCAAAATACCAATTACTATAATCATCCCAAATAGCGATAAAATATTGATAGTAACATCAAATTGAGCTGCAAAAATAAACATCCCAAAAAAGGCAATTGGCAATCCAAAAGCTACCCAAATCGCTAAACGTAAGTTTAAAAATAGTGCTAAAAAGAAGAGTACTAATAAAATACCAACCACACCGTTTTCTATCAATAATTGCGTTCTTCCGTTTAAAGTTACACTTCTATCGCTAGTAATACTTAATTGTACGTTTTGGTTTTCTTGATTGTATTTGTGTATGTATTCTTTAATTTTTTCTGCAGATGAAAGTAAATCTTCGTTATTTGTGTTACTTACTGTAACATCAATTGCTAAATTTCCGTTGTAATATAATCTGTCTGGTGTTTCTGACCAAGAGTCTCTAACTTCTGCGATGTCTTTTAGTCGGATAATATTTCCGTTCGATTCTGTTCTAACAATTAAGTTTCTCAATTCAGAACCATAATAAAATCGGTTACTTGCTCTAATTAAATAATCTTCTTCGGCAGTTTTTATGTTACCACCAGTAACCAAAAGGTTAGAATTAGTTACTGCACTAGAAACTTCTGCAAAGGTTAAATTATAAGCTCTTAAATCGTTTTCTCTTACTGCAATTTCTATTTCTTCGTCTGGAAAACCAGAAATAGCAACTTGAGATATTCCTTCTAAACCACGAATATCGTTTTCTACATTTCTAGCATATTGTTTAATCGATTTTAAAGACAGGTTTTGTCCGCTTACAGTAAAACTAATAGTTGGCCTTATGTTTTCTACCTTAGCAATTACTGCAGGTTCCATTCCGGAAGGAAATGAGGGAACTCTGTCTACCGCATTTTTTACATCCGATAAAACAACATCTATATCTTTCCCTTTTTCTACTTCTATACTTACTGTTGCAGAATTTTCTCTAGAAACTGATGTAACACGTTCTACACCAACAATTCCTTTTAAATTGTCTTCAATTTTTAAGACTACGCCTTCTTCTATTTCTGCAGGTGAAGCTCCTGGATACGTTAGGGAAATATTTATTAATTCGGAATCTGTTAAAGGGAAAAAAGAAGACTTCATACTTAATGCTCCCACAGAACCAAATACTAAAAATGCAATAATAAAAATATTTACTGCTACCGGGTATTTAATAAAATATGTAATTAATTTCTTCATCTAATTACTCTTTATTAATTTTTACAATCATTCCGTCAAAAGCACCAGGTAAAACTTGTGATAACATTTTTTGATTGTTTTCTAAGCCTTTTATAATAACGTTCTCTGCTCCAAAATAAACAGGATTTACTGTTGTTAAAGTTAAAATACTGTCGTTTTTAACCGTATAAACAGCTTCATTATCTACTAATAATTTTCTTGGAATTTCAATAGCATCAGTTTCCGATTTTGCAACTAAGTCTGCTTCTAAAAACATACCTTCTTTTAAATCTTTATGTGCAACTTGTATAAATGCTTTTATAGTTTGAGAAACCTGATCTACTTTACCATTTACACGAATAACTTTACCTGTATAATTCTTTGATTTTTCTAAGTTTGATAAAGAAACCGAATTCCCAATTTTTAATAAATCTGCATAAGCCGAATTTAACGAAACTTCCATTTCAAAAACTGAAGAATCTATAAACTCACCTAATTTTTGACCAACTCTAACTAAAGTTCCTGGCGTAACCAACGCTTCTGTTAATATTCCACTAAAAGGAGCTCTAATTCTATATTTCCCTAACTTAACTTCTAAGTTTTTAACGTTGTAATATGCGGTGTTAATTCCTCTTCCAGAAATAAAATATTTTTCTTTGTCTGATGAAAAATCAGGTAATTTAGGAGTAGTTTTATTAATGTCAAAACTTTGTAAATAAGATTCCCATTTTTTAAAATCATTTGGATAATCTAAACGTAAATCTGGCATTATTGAAGTAACTAAATTAAATAAGTTGCTTTTTTGCGATTGTAAACTTGCGTAAAACTCATCGCTATTAATGCTTAATAATGTTTGTCCGCTATAAAAATTTGTTCCGCTTTTAAATGGTTTAGCTGATGATTTTAAAACACCTGAAACTTCAGAATAAATTTCAATTTTATTTTTTGCAATTAAATTTCCGCTTGCAGTTAACACAATAGGAATTTCTTTGTTTGTAACATTTTCTACAAAGGCAGTTTTTATAACTTTATTGAACTTAGGTTTTGGTTTTTGTTTGCTTTCTATAACGTAGTTACCAAGTAGAAAAGCTCCTACAATTAATAGTATTCCTAATACTGAAAGAATTATTTTTCTCATATACTGTTTATTAAATGTGTCCTATTTTAGAGCGAAAATTAGTTTGAATTTTTTTAAAGATTTTTATGATTTGTTGTTTTTCTTCTGATGAAATATTTTGCTCCATAGTTGTTATTATATGTTGAATAACAGGTTTGGTTTTTTCAAATACCTCTTTTCCGAATTCGGTTAGATATACATTTTTAATGCGTTTGTCTTCTTTGCATTGTTTTCTGAAAATATAATTTTTTGCCTCCATCTTCGTTAATAAACGTGTTAATGAAGATTTATTTCTTAATGTTAAAAAAGCCAATTCATTTTGATTTAAACCATCTTGATCGTGTAATTTTTTTAGCACAATCATTTGTTCCTTTGTAAGATCAAGGCTATTTGATTTAAAGGTTTCTTGAAAGAAATAATCCACGATTTTTCCTGTTTGTCCTAACCAAGGACCAATAGAATTTTCGAAGTCAATATTATTTTCGTTAGATTTCATGTTGCAAAAATACAACAAAACTCAATATAGTTGCGTATGCAACTATATTGGGTTTTGTTAAAAATGTCATAAAATTATTTAGAGAAGTATTGCTTTATTATTTTAAAACTTCATCAATTATTTTTCCTGTATTTCCGTTCGGGAATTCAATTTGCAATAAATTTGATATAGTAGGAGCAATATCAACAATTTCATACTTCTTTTTTGAAGAACCTTTTGTTATTCCATTTCCATAGAAAATAATTGGAATATGTGTGTCGTAAGAGTAACCAGAACCATGAGATGTTCCTCCTTTTTTATAATACGTACTTAATGTAGACGGATTTGGAATTAATAATACATCTCCAGAAAATTTTTGATTATATCCGTTTTGTAGTTTATTTAAAATTCCGGCAGTAAAAGTAGTTGTTTGTAAAGTTTTTGCTGTTACCGCTTTGTAAATCCCTTTGTAGTTAATTGCTTCATCTGCCAATTTTTGCGCAACCAAATGTTCGTCTAGATTTATTGATTTTATTTTTTCTTTATTCAAGAAAATTTGATAATTAGAAACGTTTTCAATTAGCTTATCCGACTTGAAATGTTCTTTACAAACTTCGTTTAAATAATTTTTGAATTTAGTAACGCTAAAATAATTTGCTGGAATTTTTACTGATTTTAAATAAGAAGGAACTTGTACCGCAGCATGATCCGCTGTTAAAAATAAAGTGTAATTTCCGTTTCCTACTTCCGTATCAAGAAAATTAAATAAGTTTTCTAAATCTTTATCTAAACGTAGATAAGTGTCTTCAATTTCTTTAGAGGCAACACCAAATTGATGTCCAACATAATCTGTTGAAGAATAACTTATTGCTATAAAATCTGTGTAATTAGATTTTCCTAATTGTTCATTTGTAATTGTTGCTTTTGCAAAATCTGTAGTAAAAGAGTTTCCTGCAGGTATTGCTTTTAGAATACTATAATTGTTGTTTTTACTTCTTAAAGTTGGTATATCATGAGGAAATATTGGTTTTTCTTGCCCTTTAAAAGTCACTTCAAAATTATTATCATCTTCTACACTTTCTGTATAAGTATTAATATCATACAAAGTAGTCCAAGGTTTGCTTAAATACGCATCTGCATTTCCGTTAGTATTAAATTCGTTTACCCAATTTGGTAATTCATTCATATAATAAGAAGAAGAAATCCATTTTCCTTGTGCTCCACCATCAAACCAATAAGCAGCATTTGCAGTATGACCAGCTGGTAAAATTGCAGAACGATCTTTTATGGAAACTCCAATTGTTTTCCCTTTCATGTTTTGCGATAACCTTAATTGATCTGCAATGGTAGTTGTAAGCATTCTGTAAGGAGATTTTTTTCCGCCATCACCATCATTTCCAATGGTGTTATAATTTTCGTCATCAACACAGTAAATTTCTTTTTTCAAGTATTTGTCATACCAATTGTTAGAAATTATTGCGTGGTTAGTTGGAGTTGTTCCTGTATAAATAGATGTATGACCAACAGCGGTAAAAGTAGGAATATAATTATAGTGCGCATTTTCAAGAGAAAAACCACCCTTTAATATACGCTTAAAACCACCTTCTCCATACTTATCTGCAAAACGAGTTAAATAATCATAGCGCATTTGGTCTATAACGATACCAATTACTAATTTGGGTTTAGTTGTATTTTTTTTCTCATTTTCACAACCAGTTAATACTATTATACACAAGATTAAAATAGAAAATACTTTTTTCATTTTGAAGTTTCTTTTTTGATAAAATCAAATGTACACAAATCATCATAAAAGAAACCAAATAGTTTATTACTTTAGCGTTATTAAATTAAACAAATGAACTATATAGAACATATTGGTAAATACTTTATTATGTTGCGCCAGGTGTTTAAAAAACCACAAAGAGGACGCGTTTTTTACGAAGCTGTTATGCGAGAAATTGACGAGTTAGGCTTAAAATCTCTTGGTATAATTATGTTTATATCCTTTTTTATTGGAGGTGTAATTGCATTACAAACGGCTTTAAATATTACAAGTCCATTTATACCAAAATATTTAATTGGTTTTGCTACAAAACGTTCGATTATTTTAGAATTTGCGCCTACATTTTGTTCAATTATTTTAGCAGGAAAAGTAGGGTCTTATATTACTTCAAGTATAGGAGCAATGCGTGTAACTGAGCAAATTGATGCGTTAGAAGTTATGGGAATAAACTCATTAAATCATTTAGTTTTTCCTAAAGTAATTGCCACGCTATTTTTCTATCCTTTTTTATTGATTTTAGCAATGTTTTTAGGAATTTTAGGTGGGTATTTTGCAGGTTTTGTTTCAGGAATGTTTTCCTCTGTTGATTATATTTACGGAGTTCAAATGGAATTTGATGGTTTCTTAGTCTTTTATGCATTTATAAAAACAATAATTTTTGCTTTTTTAATTGCTACAGTTCCTTCTTATCACGGTTATTATGTTAAAGGTGGTTCTATAGCTGTTGGTAAAGCTAGTACCCAATCAGTGGTTTGGACCATAATATTAATAGTTATTGCCAATTATATTTTAACACAACTCTTACTTACATAATATGATAGAAGTAAATAATTTACATAAAGGTTTTGGAAATGTAAAAGTGTTAAAAGGAATTACAACAACTTTTAATCCTGGAGAAACAAGCTTAATAATTGGGCAAAGTGGATCAGGAAAAACTGTTTTTTTAAAATCGTTAATTGGTTTGCATACACCTGAAGAAGGTACAATTGCTTTTGATGGAAGAGTTAATACAGAATTTACGATAGAAGAACAACGACAATGGAGACAAGAAATAGGTATGGTTTTTCAAGGATCTGCATTATTTGATTCTCAAACGGTGGAAGAAAATGTAATGTTTCCTTTAAAAATGTTTACCAAACAATCTGAAAAAGAAATGTTAGAACGAGTAAACTTTGTTTTAGCTCGTGTTAATCTAGAAAATTCGAATAAAAAATTTCCAGCAGAATTATCTGGAGGAATGCAAAAACGTGTTGCAATTGCTAGAGCAATTGTTATGAACCCTAAATATTTATTTTGTGATGAGCCAAATTCTGGTTTAGATCCAAATACAGCTATTGTAATAGATAATTTAATTCAGGAAATAACAGACGAATATCAAATTACAACTGTAATTAATACCCATGATATGAATTCTGTAATGGAAATTGGAGAAAAAATTATTTTTTTAAAAGATGGTGTAAAAGCTTGGGAAGGTACTAATGAGGAAATCTTTAAAACTGATAATGAAGCAGTTGTGAATTTTGTGTATTCATCAAACTTATTTAAGAAAGTAAGAGAAGCGTATTTAAATGAAAATTAATTAATTTTTTTGTTGTAGAATCCATTATTAGGATATATATTTGCACCCGCTAAGCGCAAAAGGAAAATGACCTGGTAGCTCAGTTGGTAGAGCATCTCCCTTTTAAGGAGAGGGTCCTGGGTTCGAGCCCCAGCCCGGTCACTAAAAAGAGTTTAACTATTAAAGTTAATCTCTTTTTTTTTAACAAAAAATGTTTTTGTTTATTATTTTTTATAATTTGTTAAACAAAATTGTATATTTGAAAAAAAAATAACATGAAGAAAGTAGTATTATTAATTATTCTGATAGTTTTTACATTAACTGGTTTTGCACAGGAAATAGGTGTTGTTAAAGGAAAAGTAATAGACAAGCAAACAAGAGAGGTTTTACCTTTTGTAAACATTATTGTTGAAGGAACTCAGAAAGGAGCAACCACAGATAATAATGGTTCTTTTGAAATAAAAAATGTAAGTTTAGGGTATATTAAAGTTAGCGCCTCATTTGTAGGTTTTACAACAGTAGTTTCAGAAGATTATTTAGTCACGAGAGATAAGTCGCCTTTTATAGTTATAGAATTAGAAGAAGATAGCTCTCAGTTAGACGAGGTAATAATTCAATCTTCGTTGTTCAAAAGGAAAGTAGAAAGTCCTCTTTCTTTACAAAATTTAGGAGTTGCCGAAATTGAAAAAAATCCAGGAGGAAATAGAGATGTTTTAAAAGTAATTCAATCTTTACCTGGAGTTGCATCAAATCCTGGTTTTAGAAACGATATTATTATTCGTGGTGGCGCAACTTCAGAAAATAAATTTTACGTTGACGGAATTGAAGTTCCTGTAATAAATCACTTTCAAACACAAGGTGCGTCTGGAGGACCTGTTGGAATTATAAATACAGATTTAATTAGAAAAGTAGATTTTTATTCAAGCGCATTTCCTGCAAATAGGGGAAATACGTTAAGTTCTGTTATTGAGTTTACTCAGAAAACTGGAAATACAAAATCTTTTGAAGGTAGAGCCACACTTGGAACTTCTGATGCAGGAATTACCTTGCAAGGACCATTATCAAAGAATACAAGTGTAATGTTCTCTGCGCGTCAATCTTACTTACAGTTCTTATTTAAACTAATAAAATTGCCGTTTTTACCAACTTACAATGATTTTCAATTAAATGTAAAATCTAAATTAGATAATAATGATGAAATTGCTGTTTTTGCTCTTGCAGCAATTGATGATTTTGAATTAAATGAAGAAGTTAATGATGGTGTTACAGATGAAGAAACATTAAAAAAGAACAACTACTCTTTAAGTAGAATTCCAATTCAAACGCAATGGAATTATACTTTTGGTGCTTCCTACAAACATTATGCTGAAAATAGTACACAAACCTATGTTTTAAGTAGAAATGAATGGAAAAATAATGCAGTAAAATATTTTGACAACACTAACAATCCTAATGATTTGTTATTAGATTATTCTTCAAAAGAGATTGAAAATAAATTCAGATTTGAAAATGATATGCGATTAAATAACGGTATAAAGTTGAATTTTGGTGTTAGTTTACAACAAGCCAAATATCAAAATAAAACGTTTCAACGATTTGCAAATACAGATGGATTGCAAACATTTAACTTCGATTCTGAATTTTCTATGTTTAGTTATGCGGTTTTTGCACAAGCTTCTCAAGGTTTTTTCAATGAAAATTTACAAGTTTCAGTAGGAGTGAGAGCAGATGCTAATAACTACAATTCAGAAATGAAAAACCCTTTCAATCAATTTTCACCAAGAATTTCGGCTTCTTATTCTTTGTCAGATAAATGGTTTGTTAATGCATCTTTAGGAAAATATTATCAATTGCCAGCTTATACAGTTTTAGGCTATCGAGACAATAATAATGTTCTGGTTAATCAGCCAACAACAAGCTATATTTCTTCAGCACATACAGTTGCAGGATTGGAATTTAGACCAGAAAATAATTCAAAAATCACATTAGAAGGTTTTTATAAAAGTTATGATAAGTATCCATTTTCAATAAAAGATCAAGTGAGTTTAGCTAATTTAGGAAACGATTTTGGTGTTGTTGGAAGTGAAGCTGTTATTTCTAACAATCAAGGTAGGTCTTACGGTTTCGAGTTGCTTGCTCAAAAAAAATCTTTTGATGGTATTTACGGAATTCTATCGTATACTTTTGTAAGAAGTGAATTTAAGGATGTTAATAGCAACTATGTTCCTTCAACTTGGGACAACAAACACTTGTTAACTTTTACAGGAGGAAAAAAATTAAATCGAAATTGGGAAATTGGAGCAAAATTCAGATTAGTTGGAGGTAGACCTTATACACCTTACGATTTAGAGAAATCTGCAATTATTGAAAACTACGATGCCAATAACCAAGGAGTTTTAGATTTTTCAAAATTAAATACAGAACGATTTGACACTTTTACGCAGTTAGATCTTAGAATAGACAAAACTTGGTATTGGAAAAAGACGTCACTTAACTTTTATATTGATATTCAGAATGCTTTAGGTTCAGAATCTATACAGCAAGCCTTTTTGGTTCCTGTGTTAGATGCAAACGGAAATAAAGTTGTAAATCCCAATGATTCTTCAAAATATATCTTAGAAGAGGTAGAAAACTCTCAAGGAAATCTATTGCCTGGTTTTGGTTTTATTGTAGATTTTTAATTAAAATAAATCAATAAATAACTAGAAATTCTTTTTGTATATTTCGCACATTATTTAAGCATGTTTTTATGGAAGAAGATAAATTAAAAGAACAGGAAATTGAGCAATCTAAGCAGGAGGTTAGAGAAGATGCTATTGGATTAATTGAAAGTGTTAAGAAATTTATAAAGGGTATTTTTGACTTTAGGCATGACACAGATCATGACGCTACAATTTTAGCAATAAAAAATGATATCCCGTTAAAAGGAGCTACAGCTTGGATTCTTATTTTTGCAATATTTGTTGCATCTATTGGTTTAAATGTAAGTTCTACGGCTGTAGTAATTGGAGCCATGTTAATTTCTCCTTTAATGGGACCAATTTTAGGAATAGGTATGTCGCTTGCAATTAATGATATTGATACTTTAAAAAGTTCATTCATTAATCTTCTAGTAATGGTTGTTTTAAGTGTTTTAACAGCATATTTATATTTTTGGATATCTCCACTTACAGAGTTAACTCCTGAACTAGAAGCTAGAACATCGCCGAATATTCTTGATGTACTGATAGCAATTTTTGGAGGATTAGCTTTAATAGTTGCGCGAACCAAAAAAGGAACTATTGCTTCTGTTATTTTTGGAGTAGCAATTGCTACAGCATTAATGCCGCCTTTATGTACTGCGGGTTATGGGTTGGCAATTGGTAATTTTAGTTTCTTTTTTGGGGCTATGTACTTGTTTACAATTAATACCACTTTTATTGCACTTTCTACTTTTATCGTTTTAAAAGTATTAAGCTTCCCTATGTTAAAATACGCAAATTCTCAAAAAAGAAAGAGAATAGCACAGATAGCAGCCTTTTTTGGCTTAATAGCTATGATACCAGCTGTTTTAACCTTTTTAACTTTATTGAGTGAAACAAGAATGAATCAGGAAGTAAAGAGTTTTATTCAGAATGAAATAAAAGGTAATATTTCTTTACAGTTAATAGAGTTTGAGCCTAACTTAGAAAAAAAGACAATTGATTTAAACTTTTTTAATGAAATAACTGATGCTACAAAAAATGATTTAGAAAATGAATTAGTAAGTGATACTAAATATAATCATATAAAAGACTTTACACTTAATATTAAAGGAAGTGATACAAAGAGTTTTGACATGATAACTACTGCCTATAAAGAGAAGCGTCAAGAATTACAAGAAAGTAAAAATATAATTGCTGGGTTACAAAAACAGATTGAAGATTTACAAGGAACAGTATCTTCTTTAAATCAAAGAATTGAATTAAATGCACAAAATAAAAATCAAAAAGTAGTTGCGTTTAGTACTATTGCAAAAGATGCTAAAATCAGATATAACGATATTCAGGAAATTGGTTTTGCAAACGTTTTATTATCGAAAGATTTTATTAAAATTGATACAATTCCTGTACTAACTTTAAAATGGAATAGAAGTTTGCCAGATAGTATTATAAGTCCAAAAGAAAGAGAATTGCGTACTTGGTTACAAAAAGAAATGGAATTAGATACGCTCTTTATTAAAAGAGATTAGTATCAGTAGCAGTTGTTAGTAACAGTTTTCAGTTTCATTGCTAGCTGAAAACTGCGACTAAATACTGAAAACTATTTATACAAACTCATCACCAAAAGTATCTTTTACTTCTTGTGAAATTTGCTTAATATCTTGTTCGTCTTCCTTGGGGCAAATAAGTAATACATCGTCTTTTTCAACAACAATATAATTACTCAATCCTTGAATTACAACACGTTTACCAGGCTGTGTTCTAATCATGTTTCCGTTGGCATCTCTAAAAATAGTTTGTGCGCCAATGCTTGCGTTTTTTGTTGAATCTTTTTCTAGTTTGTTATATAAAGAACCCCAAGTTCCTAGATCGTTCCAACCAAAATCTACAGGTAAAACATGTACGTTTTTAGAATGTTCCATAATTCCGAAGTCAATAGAAATATTTTGACATTTTACGTAGTTACTATTTATAAAATCGTCTTCGAAATCTGTATTGTAAACATTGTTTCCATCATCTAAAAGGTCAACCATTTCTGGTAAATAGTTTTTAAAAGCTTTTAAAATACTCTTAACCGACCAAACAAAAATACCAGCGTTCCAAAGATAATCTCCACTTGCTAAAAATTGTTTTGCAGTTGGTAAATTTGGCTTTTCTGTAAAGTTTTTTACTTTTTTAATTTCAGTTGAGTTTTCTTCAAATTGAATATAACCATAACCTGTATTCGGATTGTCTGGTTGAATACCTAAAGTCATTAAAATATCTTCTTTAGCACAAGCGTCAAACGAAGTTTTAATGTTTTTAATAAACTCACTTTCATTGTCAATCCAATGATCGGAAGGTGCAACTAACATGATTCCGTCAGGATTTTGTGCATATATTTTTAATGCTGAATACAAAATACAAGGAGCTGTATTGCGCATTGCAGGTTCTAATAATAGTTGTTTTTTTGTTGTTTTTGGTAATTGTTCTAAAACCAATTTCTCGTAACGAGCATTGGTGGCAATTAAAATATTTTTTGAAGGAACTAACTCGTTAATTCTCTCAAAAGTTCGTTGAATTAACGTTTGTCCAGTTCCTAACATATCATGAAATTGCTTAGGAAACTCTTGTGTGCTCACTGGCCAAAATCTTGAACCAACTCCACCTGCCATAATTACTGCGTAATAATTTTCTTTCATTATGTTGTAATTTTTGTCATTCCTGTGAAAACAGGAATCTTTTATTATGAGATTCCGTAACAAGTACGGAATGACAGATTAAATAGAATTATCAATTAATATTACTTCTACATTTTGATTAAATAAATACACACGTTTAGTCTGTATTTGTAAACACTCATAACGAGTTCTTCTTTTTGGCCCGCGTTTGTACAATTTGTTTTTAAACTGAAAAACACTTCCGTTTGGAATTTCAAAGATAAAATTTTTTCCTGTTTCAGCCTTAAAACCACGCAATGCTAACGAAAGTTTAACATCTGCGTCAGTGCTTGCTTTTGGATTTTTAAGATATTTTGCCAAAAAAGGAACTATTTCCTTCGGATAAATTTCTGGCTGTAAAAAAGGTAACATTAAATGCTGAAAAACCGTTTTCCATTCTTTCCCGTGCGGTTGCACTCTGCCAAATTTTACGTGTGCAACGTGGTGTGCAATTTCATGAATTAATGTTAACAAAAACTGATATTCATTCAAGTTATTGTTAACGGTAATTTGCATTTTTCCGTTGGCTAATTTTCTAAAATCGCCATGTTTTGTTTGCCGTTGATTTACAATTTTTAAATTAATGTTATGTTCATTAATTAAATATTCAACTAACGGAATTGCTTTTTCTGGAATGTATTTTTTAAGAGTTTCTTTCAAGTCTTCTTTTTATTAAAAACCATAATAAATGTGTTAGCAAAGTAAAAATTGTACCAATAACAGCAAAAGTTAAATAGATTACAACAAAATTAGTATTTCCAACTTCATACTTTAAACTGAGACTTTTATAGAAAACAAAATAATATATTATCAAAAATAAAATTGAAATATAAAAATCAGGATACTTATGTTTGAATTTGCTCTTTAAATAAAAAAGAAAAAATTGAAAAAAGGATAAGGTTATTAAAATTATCATTCTAAGGATTAGTTGATGAAACCTGCAACACTTTTCCGTTATACACTTTATTTCCTGTTAAAGCGAAATTGAAAATATATTCAGCCATGTTTTCAGCAGAAATTGGTGCGACATAACCAGGAAAAGCTTCTTCTAACATTTCAGTTTGTACAGCTCCTAAAGCCAATACATTAAATGAAATTTGTTGCTCTTTGTATTCTTCCGCTAATAATTCAGAAAGCGTAATTACAGCTCCTTTTGCTGAGGAATAAGCCGCTAAACCTGGAAACTTTAAACTTCCTTGAATTCCACCCATAGAACTTATGGTAACAACATGACTTCCTTTTTGTAAAAAGGGAATCAAGCTTTTTGTTAATTCTGCTACTGCAAAAACATTCACTTTATATACTTCTAAAAAATCTTCCGAAGTTAATTCTGTAAACGGTTTGTTTATTAATTTTCCTGCGTTGTTTATTAAAATATCGACCTGTTTCCATTCGGTTTTAATAAATCCAACCGCTTTTTTAATATCGTCATTCTGAGATAAATCTACAGAAATTGTAGTGATGTTTTTATGGTTAAAACTTTCTAAAGGTTCTGTATTTCTTGATAAAGCTAAAACATTATTGCCTGCTTCGGCAAATTGTTTTGCTAATTCAAAACCAATTCCTCTACTTGTTCCGGTTATTACAACGTTTTTCATTAGGTACTTATAATTTAAAGTAGCAAGCTACTTAAAAAATACGTACTTTTATCAACTGAACTAAACTTTTTACTCATGAAAAAACTAACATTTATTTTTTGTTTTCTGTTGATGATTTGCAACGCGCAATCTCAAAACATCTATATTTTATGTGGAAAATTGATAGACACCAAATCTGGAAATATTAAAACTGAACAAACTATTGTTGTCAATCAAAATAAAATAATTGATGTTATGGATGGCTATGTTATGCCAAGAAATGCAGTTGACAAAACCATTGAGTTGAAAGACAAAGTAGTTATGCCTGGTTTAATTGACATGCATGTTCATATTGAAATGGAATACGATAATAAAACACGAATTAATAAATACACGTTAAACGAAGCCGATGTTGCTTATAATTCGGTTGGTTTTGCAAAATCTACCTTGTTAAATGGATTTACAACGGTTAGAGATTTAGGAGGAACAGGTGTAAATATTTCTATTAAAAAAGCAATTGAAGCTGGTAAAATTCCTGGGCCAAGAGTTTTTACAGCAGGAAAATCGTTGGCAACAACGGGAGGTCATGCAGATCCAACAAACGGAAGTAGTAGAGTATTAATTGGAAACCCTGGACCTAAAGAAGGCGTTGTAAATTCGGTTGAAGATGCTAAAAAAGCAGTAAGACAACGTTATAAAAATGGGGCCGATTGTATAAAAATTACGGCAACAGGCGGTGTTTTAAGTGTTGCTAAATCTGGTGATAATCCGCAATTTACAATAGAAGAGGTAAAAGCAATTTGTGATATGGCAAAAGATTACGGAATGCATGTTGCGGCTCATGCGCATGGAGATGAAGGAATGCAACGCGCAATTATTGGAGGTGTAAAAACTATTGAGCACGGAACGTACATGAGTGATAAAACCATGGAGTTGATGAAGAAACACGACGCGTATTTAGTGCCAACAATTACAGCAGGAAAAGAGGTGGCTGAGAAAGCTGCAATAAAAGGATTTTACCCAGATATTGTTGTGCCAAAAGCATTGGCAGTTGGTCCACAAATACAAGGAACTTTTGCAAAAGCGTATAAGAAAGGCGTTGGAATTGCCTTTGGAACCGATGCTGGAGTTTTTAAACACGGTAATAACGGAAAAGAATTTGGTTATATGGTTGAAGCTGGAATGCCAGCAATGGAAACATTACAATCTGCAACAATTACAAATGCTATGTTGTTAAAAATGGAAAATGAAATTGGTCAAGTTAAAAAAGGTTTTTTCGCTGATATTATTGCTGTAGATGATGATCCAACCAAAAACATATCAACTATGGAAAATGTTGTTTTTGTGATGAAAGGCGGAAAAGTGTATAAAAAATAAGCTTTAGTTAGCAAACAAGTTTAGCCCTGATTGAGCCTTTCGACTGCGCTCAAGACAGGCTAATTGTTTGAGCTCTTTTTTGTTATTGAGGGTAGTCGAAATACCAAAAAAAGCGAGTAGTGAAAGCAGAAAATAGCTTCTAAAAAATAATATCTTGATACGCGCCAATTGCAGGATTTGCAATTCTACTAACTCCTAAAATGTCTTCAGAAATTGAACTTGGAGCTGCTGCGTTTATAGCATCAGAATTTTCACCAATGATAAAGTCGTTAGTTGAGGTGTCTCTAAAATGTGGGAATCCGTTTCGAATAATGTTACTGTAATTTGAGTTTGTGAAATCCATTTCGGCATTGTTTGAAAATGTTCCGCTAACATCTTCAAACTGAATTAAACTGTTTGCTACAGAATAGTTAAATGCGCTTCCGTCTACCTTGTCTAAAATGAATTCAATGTTGTTATTTCCAGTAATTATACAGTTAGTAAAGTTTGCCGCGTGTAAATCTCTTGTTTCGGTAATTTCTTGATCGTTTGCATTTAAATACGTGAAATGATTGTTTACCAAAACGGTTGGTAATTGACGTAAACTATTGCTCCAATAGTTGGCAAATGTACTGTGAGTAAAATTGTAAGTTCCGCCAATAGTTGCTGCTAAAGAAGCTTGACCTGCGTTACCGATAACAACGTTTTCTCCTAAAATATTGGTTTCTCTTGCAAGAATTCCGTAGTTAGAATTGTTATATATTTCTGTGTTTTTTAGGGTTAAAACAGGGTTTGTTCCATTGATGCTATCAACTAAAACACCTATGATTCCGTTTTTAATTTGAGTATTGTGTAGTTCGTTGTCTTTACTTCCTGCGCGCATCCAAAGTGTTCCCCATTGTCCTGGAATATCACTAAAAGAATGCTCTAATCTATCGCCTTCAAAAACTACTTTTTCGGTTAATGTTCCGTTGCTTTTTAAGGTTGCTCCATTATCTACAATAAAACCAGAATTGTCATGAAAATGCAGTTTTGCTCCAGCTTCAATTGTTGCTGTTTTTCCGTTAGGAACTGCCATGTAACCATAAATTACATACGGTTTTTCGTTGGTGAAAGTTAATTCTGAATCTTCTAAAAACCGACCTCTAATGGTTGTTGGTTCTCCATCTAAAGTTAAGCTATCAATTTTCATGGTAACCGGATTTCTATCAGGAAATAGAAAAACGGCATCTTGTACCAAAGTAACCAAATCTACATCTTGTTGATTGTTTCCATTATCAAACAAAATTTTATCTGTGTATAGCGGATTTGGAACTGTATTAAAATCTATTGTAGTTTCAATAAAAACATACATACTATCGTTGGCAAGAATATCGATGTCCTGAAAAGTGTCTCCTGCAATTCCGTCTACATTTAAACGATAGTTAGAAGTCATTCCGTTTTCTAATTGAATTGACGGAATTGTAATTGCCTTGCTTCCTCTATTATATACTTTTAAATTATACGTTGCAGAACCAATATTACTAAAAACAGTGTCTAAAAAAACGGTGTCTTTAGAAAATTCTAGGCTTCCAAAACTCTGCACGGTTGTAAAATCTTTACGACAAGATGTTACAGAAGCAAGAATAATTACAAGTACTAATATTAGAAAGTTACGCATGTTTTTTTAATTTCTGTCTCCTCGAGCGCAGTTGAGAGGTTAATTAAGGTCTTTACTGCGCTCGACCTGATATTTATAATTAAATGTCCATTATGGACTTATTTTTTCACCAATTCAATTTCAAATAATTTGCTCCAATGTTTTCCGGTAACAAACATTCTATTGTTTTTTGCGTCAAAGGCAATTCCGTTTAAAACATCATCAGCATCATCTAACTTTTGAGTTTTTTTCATTTCTTTAACTAGGTTGGTAAGATCTACAATTCCATCAACAGTTCCGTTTTCTGGATTTATAATTGCAATTAAAGGTTTTTGCCAGTAATTAGCATAAATTTTACCATTAATATATTCTAGTTCGTTTAAACTTTGTAAAGAAACTTTGTTTGTGTAAGCTTGTATAGAACGTTTTTCTTTTAGAGTTACTGGATCTAAAAACCAAATTCTATTAGTTCCGTCAGATTTAATTAATTCAGTATCATTATGCGTTAAACCCCAACCTTCTTTACTATTAAAATACTCAAAGCTTTTTTCTTGTTTAAATGAGTTTACATCATACACAAAACCTTTACCAGCTTGCCAAGTAAGCCAGAATACTTTATCATTAAAAATAGTCATTCCTTCACCAAAATATGTGCTGCTTAAGTCTTCTTGTTGTAAAACTTCTCCTGTTTTATAATCCACTTTACGCAACCAAGATTGTCCTTTTCTACCGGTAGTTTCATATAAAAAACCATTATTAAATTCTAAACCTTGCGTATAGGCTTTTTTGTCATGCGGAAATGTGTTTACAATTTTATAAGAATACACATCAGGTGCTTTTGTAGCAAAAACCTCAATTGTATTGTTAACTTTTTTCGCTTTCTCAGGATAAAAAGCAACGGCAGTTACAGCATGTTTACCAACACCCAAATTAGTAGTATTAATTGTTGCAGTAGCTCCTTTAGATGCAATTTTCTTGTTATTCACAAAAAACTGAATAGAATCTACCGCATTTCCATTAATTTCTTCCAAAGAAACAGCAACACTTTTACCAAGTGTGGTTTTTTTAGGAGATGTTAATTTAAATTTATAACCGCTTTTACAAGCTGAAAGTAAGATAGTTGCTGTAAAAACAACCAATAATAGTTTAGATTTATACATAATTATAATTTTCACTACAAATAAAACAATTTATTTGTTTGCAAATTCAAAAAAAGGGTTAAATTTGCGCACTCAAATAGCCATTGCAGGTTTTTGATAAATAAAACGTTTTAATTTTACCAATTTAAACAGTTTTATACAAAAGTAAGATATTAAAATTATACAAGATGCAAAAAGGTATACATCCAGAAAATTATAGAATGGTAGCGTTTAAAGACATGTCTAACGGAGATGTTTTTTTAACTAAATCTACTGCAAACACTAAAGAAACTTTAGATGTTGAGGGTACAGAATATCCATTAATCAAATTAGAGATTTCAAGAACTTCTCACCCATTTTACACTGGTAAATCTAAATTAGTAGATACAGCTGGTCGTATTGACAAGTTCAAAACAAAATACGCAAAATTCAAAAAATAATTTTTTTGATTGCAATTTATTAAAAGCTCTAACTTCTGTTAGGGCTTTTTTTATGGAAGCTATTTCCAGCTTTCCGTTATATCTTTTGCAGAAAAAGCAAAAGGATGTCACTTCAATCTGGGCTAAACCTATCTATATATTTTGTGCTTAAATTCAAAGTGATTTTTGTACTTTTATCCGTCAAATAAATTCAATAAAATGAGAAATACAATTCTTGCTATTTTAATAACTGCAACGGTAGCTTGCGGAGTCTTAGTTTACTTTTTACCACATGTTGGTAATATTATTTTACTATCAATTACAGGGATTTTAACTATAGTTGCACTTTTTGATGCCTTTCAAGACAAGCACTCTTTATTAAGGTCCTTTCCTTTAATTGCAAGATTACGTTGGCTTTTTGAAGATGAAAGAGAGAAAATTCAACAATATTTTATTGAAGATAATTTAAATGGAACACCAATAAACAGAGAAAAAAGATCTATTGTTTATCAACGTGCAAAATTGCAAAAAGATACAGTTCCATTTGGAACACAGCATAACGTGTATGCAAAAGGGTATGAGTTTGTAAAACACTCTTTATTTCCAACAGATCACCATAAAGTTACCGGAGAAAGAGTATTAATTGGTTCAGATAAATGTTCTCAAAAATACGATGCTTCTATAATAAACATATCTGCAATGTCATTTGGTTCATTGAGTAAAAATGCTATAAAAGCATTAAATCAAGGAGCAAAAATGGCAAATTTTGCACACAATACAGGAGAAGGAGGAATTTCACCATACCATTTACAAGGAGGTGATTTAATTTTTCAAGTAGGAACAGGTTATTTTGGTGCAGGAAAACACGATATTAATGGAAAACGTTTGTTTGATGATGAAGCTTTTAGAAAAAATGCAATTCGTCCAGAAGTAAAAATGATTGAAATCAAATTTTCTCAAGGAGCAAAACCTGGTCATGGCGGAATTCTTCCAGCAAAGAAAAATACAGAGGAAATTGCGGGAATTCGTGGAGTTGTTCCGTTTACACAAGTAGATTCTCCTCCAGGACATTCGGCTTTTTCTAATTTCGATGAAATGATTGTTTTCTTACAAAAAGTAAGAGATTTATCTGGAGGGAAACCAATTGGAGTTAAGTTTTGTGTTGGTAATAACGAAGAGATTGAAGAAATGATTAAATCTTTTTCAGAAGCAAATAATTATCCCGATTTTATTTCTGTAGATGGAGGAGAAGGAGGAACAGGTTCCGCGCCGTTAGAATTTTCTAATTATGTAGGTACACCTTTGTTAGATGGATTATCTTTTGTAGATAAAACATTGAAGAAGTATAAGCTTAGAAATGAGATAAAAATTATTGCAAGTGGTAAAGCAATTGATGCTTTTGATATTGTAAAATATTTTGCACTTGGCGCAGATGCAATAGGAATGGCTCGTAGCTTTATGTTAAGTTTAGGTTGTATACAAGCAAGAGAATGTAACTTAGATACCTGTCCAGTTGGTGTAGCTACGCAAGATGACGATTTGGTAAAAGCTTTGGTTGTAGGAGATAAGAATGTTCGTGTAAAAAATTATCATGAAAAAACCATTTTGGCAACTAAAGAACTAGTTGCGGCTATGGGTAAAAATTCTATAGCAGATGTAAAAGCCACTGAAGTATTTAGAAGGTCTGTAGATAATGGTAAAATTGAAACTTTAGAAGAGGTTTATAGTTAAAATAGCTTAACTTAAATAATAATATTAAAAAAACCAACTTACAAAATTTGCAAGTTGGTTTTAACTTTTAAATAAACGCATAAACAATTACACGTTTAAACATCATTAATCCATATAATCTTCAATAGGATTACAAGAACACATTAAATTTCTATCTCCAAAAGCATCATCAACTCTACGAACAGATGGCCAAAATTTATTATCAGCGATATATGCTAAAGGAAAAGCTGCTTGCTTTCTTGAGTAAGGTAAAGACCATTCATCTGAAGTTAGCATTGCTTGTGTGTGCGGTGCATTTTTTAGCGGATTATTTGCATTGTCTTTTTCAGCTTCAGAAATTTCCTTTCTAATAGCAATCATTGCGTCACAAAAACGGTCTAATTCTTCAACACTTTCACTTTCTGTAGGTTCTACCATAATAGTTCCAGCTACCGGAAAAGAAACCGTTGGTGCGTGGAATCCATAATCCATTAAACGTTTTGCGATATCAACAACTTCAATTCCGTTTTCTTTAAACGAACGGCAATCTAAAATCATTTCATGTGCTGCTCGGTTCATTTCACCTGTATATAATGTTGGGTAATGTCCGTTTAAACGTTCTTTAATATAGTTTGCGTTTAAAATGGCATTTCTTGTTGAGTTTGTCAATCCGTCTGCACCTAACATTGTAATATATCCGTAAGAAATTAAACAAGCTAAAGCAGAACCCCAAGGCGCTGCAGAAATTGCTGTTATAGCATTTTCGCCACCCGTTGCAACAACAGGATTTGTTGGTAAAAACGGAACTAACTGTGGAGCGACACAAATTGGTCCAACTCCAGGACCTCCACCTCCGTGAGGAATAGCAAATGTTTTATGTAAGTTTAAGTGACAAACATCTGCGCCAATTGTTGCAGGATTTGTCAATCCAACTTGTGCATTCATATTTGCGCCATCCATATACACTTGTCCGCCATTATCATGAATAATTTTGGTAACTTCCATAATAGCTTTTTCATAAACTCCGTGAGTAGAAGGATATGTAACCATTAATGCCGCTAAGTTATCTTTGTGTAATGCTGCTTTTGCACGTAAATCTTCAACATCAATATTTCCTCGTTCATCTGTTTTTGTAACCACCACTTTCATTCCGGCCATTACTGCTGACGCAGGATTTGTTCCGTGAGCAGAAGCAGGAATTAAACAGATATTTCTATGTGAATCGTTTTTAGATTGATGATATGCTCTAATTGTCATTAAACCAGCAAATTCTCCTTGCGCTCCAGAGTTAGGTTGTAAAGAAGTTCCTGCAAAACCTGTAATAACGTTTAATTGTTCTTCTAAGTTTTTTAAAACTGATTGATATCCTTCTGCTTGATTTAAAGGAACAAATGGGTGAATGTTTCCCCATTGTGGATTGCTTAAAGGTAACATTTCGGAAGCAGCATTCAACTTCATTGTACAAGAACCTAAAGAAATCATTGAGTGATTTAACGCTAAATCTTTACGTTCTAATTTTTTAATATAACGCATCATATCAGTTTCTGATTGATACTTGTTAAATATTTTGTTCTCTAAAAAGGTTGTATTTCTTTGAGCATTTTGAGGTATTACTTCAAAATTAGAGTTAAAAGAATTTGAGTAAGCAGTACTGCTTAACTCGCCTACTGTAGTGGAAATCCCCTCACCTTTATTCAGAGTGGGTTTAAAGTGATTAAAAAGTTTAAAAAGTTTGGTGAAATCTTTATTTGTAGTTGCTTCGTTAAAAGAAATAGAGATATGGTTATTATCTACATAGTTAAAATTTACTTCTAAAGATTCTGCTATTTCTTTGACTTTTTTAGCATCAACTTCAATTAATAAAGTATCAAAATATGAAGAATTTAATTGTTTGATGTTCTTGTCTTCTAAAAATTTTGCAAATATTTTTGCTTTATGATGTACAGTGTCAGCAATAAATTTTAAACCATCTTTACCGTGATATACAGCATACATTCCTGCCATAACCGCTAATAAAACTTGCGCAGTACAAATGTTTGAAGTAGCTTTTTCTCGTTTAATATGTTGCTCTCTAGTTTGTAACGCCATACGCAATGCTCGCCCGCCATCAACATCTTTAGTTACTCCAATAATACGACCAGGAATACTACGTTTGTATGCTTCTTTGGTTGCAAAATAACCAGCGTGAGGTCCTCCATAACCTAACGGAATTCCAAAACGTTGTGTGGTTCCAACAACTACATCTGCGCCAAATTCTCCTGGAGCTTTTAATTTTACTAATGATAAAATATCGGCAGCAACTGCTACTTTTATATTATTGTTATTACAGTTGGCAACAAAGTCAGTATAATCATAAACTTGACCATGTTTTCCTGGATATTGAACAATTGCACCGAAAAAATCCGTAGAAAAGTCAAAATCTTCATGATTTCCAACCACTAATTCAATTCCGATTGGAATTGCACGCGTTTGTAAAACCGATAAAGTTTGTGGCAAAATTTCCTCAGAAATAAAGAATTTATTCACATTGGCTTTCTTTTGAGCTCTTTCTCGAACATCAAATAATAACGCCATTGCTTCTGCAGCTGCAGTTCCTTCATCTAACAAAGATGCGTTTGCCAATTCCATTCCTGTTAAATCGCAAACCATAGTTTGGTAATTTAACAAAGCTTCTAAACGACCTTGCGCAATTTCGGCTTGATAAGGTGTATAAGCGGTGTACCAACCTGGGTTTTCTAAAATATTTCGTTGAATTACACTTGGCACAATTGCTTCGTGATATCCTAAACCGATGTACGATTTAAAAACCTTGTTTTTAGCACCCAATTCGTTAATATGATTTAAATATTCATATTCACTCATTTCTGGTGCTAAATTTAATTCACTTTTTAGGCGAATATCATCAGGAATTGTTTCGAATATTAATTGGTCTAAAGAATTTACACCAATAGTTTCTAGCATTTTAGATTGGTCTTTTTTACGAGGTCCAATATGTCTTAATTGAAATGAAGTTGTGTTCATTAGGTTATGTGTTTTTCCGTGTGTAAAAATAACCAAAATCAGAGAATTTTAGATTGACAAATTAGATATTTATCAACCTTTTTTTTAGGTTATAAACAATTAAGTATTTTTGTGATATGTTGTTCTTAAAAAAAATATTAAATTTCTATATAAATTCAAGTATTCATGTTGCATTAGCTGTCTTTTCTTTTGTTAGAATTACTGAATTGTATTTTGATTTACCTTATAATGAATCATTTGGTTTTTTTGCTTTCTTCGGAACAATTACAGGTTATAACTTTGTAAAATATGCAGGTGTTGCAAAATTGCATCATAGAAGTTTAACCAAGAACTTAAAAATAATACAGATTTTTTCACTTATTTGTTTTTTGTTGATGTGCTTTTATGCTTGGGAATTACCTTTTAAAACCTTGTTGTTTTTATCGCCTTTAGCAATATTAACACTTTTGTATGCAGTTCCTTTTTTAAGTGGATTTCAAAAGAATTTACGAAACATAAGTCATTTAAAAATTATTGTAGTTGCATTGGTTTGGGCAGGTTTTACAGTTTTGTTACCAGTTTATAATGTGGGAAAATCATTCAGTATAACTATTTATTTATTAGTAATACAACGTTTCTTATTGGTTATAGTTTTAATTTTACCTTTCGATATTCGAGATTTACAATTTGATGCAATTTCCTTACAAACCCTTCCGCAGAAAATAGGTGTGGAAAAAACTAAAAAAGCAGGTTTTGTTTTGTTAGCTTTTTGTTTGTTTTTAGAGTTTTTAATAACACCAAATTCAAGCTTTAGGTCAGTGTTTTTAATAGTCTTTTTTTTAGCGTTATTTTTATTAATGCGAGCTTCAATTAGACAATCTAAATACTATAGCGCTGTTTGGGTAGAATCTTTACCAATAGTTTGGTGGTTGCTTCTTTTAGGATTTGATAATTTTCTATAGAATTTTACTTGTTTTTTATTGACATTAAAATAATTATTGTGAATTACAGTGGATATCACAAAACTTTAAAATCACTTTCTAATAACCTACTATATTTGTAGATTTACCATTCATATATCAACCAAGGTTTAAATAATGATTACCAAGAAAAGAAGTTATGTTTTTGATTTTGATAGTACGCTAACAAAAGTAGAAGCATTAGATGTTTTAGCAGAAATTACGTTGATTGATAACCCTAAAAAAGAAGCTATAATTCAAGAAATTATAGACATAACTAATTTAGGAATAGACGGAGAGATTTCTTTTACAGAGTCTTTAGAGAGAAGAATTAAGCTTTTAAATGCTAACAAAGCAGATTTAGATGGTTTGGTTGTTGCATTAAAAAAGCAAGTTTCTAAATCCATAGAAAATAATAAAGAATTTTTTGAAGAATTTGCTGATGATATTTATGTTATTTCTTGCGGATTCAAAGAATTTATAGATCCTATTGTAAAAGAATACAATATACCTTCAGAAAGAGTGTACGCAAACACATTTGAGTTTGCAGCGGACGGTAAGATTATTGGTTTTGATGCTACTAATCCATTATCGCAACACAACGGAAAAATTAAATGTCTAAAAGACATGGATTTAGAAGGAGAAATACAAGTTATTGGAGATGGTTACAGCGATTATGTAACTCGTGAAGCTGGTGTGGCAGATAAGTTTTTTGCTTACACAGAAAATGTTTCAAGAGATAAAACAACAGAAAACGCAGACCATATTGCACCTAATTTAGATGAATTTTTATACGTAAACGATTTGCCAAGAAATATCTCATACCCAAAGAACAGAATTAAAATTTTATTGTTAGAAAACGTGCACTCAGACGCTTTTAAGAAGTTGTCTAAAGATGGTTTTACAGTAGAAACAGTTTCAAAAAGTTTGTCTGAAGACGAATTAATTGAAAAAATAAAAGATGTACACGTTTTAGGAATTCGATCTAAAACCCATGTTACTCAAAAAGTTGTTGATGCTGCTGAAAAATTAATGGTGGTTTCAGCATTTTGTATCGGTACAAAGCAAATAGATTTAGAAGCGTGTAAAGAAAACGGAATTGTAGTTTTTAATGCACCATATAGTAACACACGTTCAGTAGTTGAATTAGCTATTGGAGAAATTATTATGTTAATGCGTTCTGTTTTTCAACGAAGCACAGAAATTCATAACGGTCAATGGAATAAAACAGCAGAAGGTTCTAGAGAAGTTCGTGGTAAAAAACTAGGTATTGTTGGTTATGGAAACATTGGTAAGCAACTTTCTATTTTAGCTGAAGCTTTAGGAATGGACGTTTATTATTATGATGTTGAAGATAAATTAGCATTAGGAAACGCAACTAAAGTAGATGAATTATCAGATTTATTAGCACTTTCTGATGTAGTTACTTTGCATGTTGATGATAATGCTGCAAATAAAAACTTCTTCGGAGAAAAAGAAATTTCTCAGATGAAAGATGGCGCACATTTAGTAAATCTTTCTCGTGGTTTTGTTGTGGATATTCCTGCTTTAGTAGCAGCTTTAAAATCAGGTAAAATTGCTGGAACAGCAGTAGATGTATATCCAGAAGAACCAAGGAAAAACGGAGAATTCTTTACGGAATTAAAAGGATTACCAAATGTAATTTTAACACCGCACGTTGGTGGAAGCACAGAAGAAGCACAAAGAGATATTGCAGATTTTGTACCAAGTAAAATTATGGCATATATTAATTCTGGGAATACTGTAGATGCTGTAAACTTCCCAAATATTCGTTTACCAAGGCAAACAAAAGCGCACAGATTTTTACATATACATAAAAATGTTCCGGGTGTAATGGCTAAGATTAATAAGGTTTTGGCAGAATACAATTTGAATATAACTGGTCAGTATTTATCTACAGATCCTAAAGTTGGATATGTAATTACAGACTTAGATAAAGAGTATAATACAGAAGTTTTAGACGAATTAAGAAAAATAGAAGGAACTATTAAGTTTAGAGTATTGTATTAAAATCTATAGTAAATATTATTATCTAAAAAATGATTGTTTTATATTTGAAGACAATCATTTTTTTATTTAATGAAATATCAAAACACTTTACAATTCGCACAACAGCAAGATAAGGAAGATAAATTATCTTATTTACGAAATCGATTTCATATTCCTAAAGACAAAAAGGGGAATAATTGGCTTTATTTTACAGGAAACTCTTTAGGGTTACAACCAAAAGCTACCAAAGAATATATTCAACAAGAATTAGATGATTGGGCAAATTACGGAGTAGAAGGTCATTTTGAAGCCAAAAACCCTTGGATGCCTTATCATGAGTTTCTTACTGGAAATATGGCTAAAATTGTAGGCGCAAAACCAATTGAAGTTGTGGTTATGAATACACTTACAACCAATCTTCATTTGTTAATGGTTTCGTTTTACAGACCAACAAAAACAAAATATAAAATTGTTATTGAGTCGGATGCTTTTCCTTCAGATAGATATGCGGTACAATCGCAATTAAAATTTCATGGTTTTTCTGAAGAAGATGTAATTGAATGGAAACCAAGAAAAGGAGAAGAATTATTAAATATAGATGATTTAGAAACCATCGTTTCTGAACAAGGAGATGAAATAGCTTTATTGTTAATTGGTGGCGTAAATTACTACACTGGTCAATATTTAGATTTAAAACGAATTGCAGAAATTGGTCATTCAAAAGATTGCGTCGTCGGAATCGATTTAGCACATGGAGCAGGAAATATTTCACCAGAATTACACAATTCAGGAGTAGATTTTGCAGCTTGGTGTACCTACAAATACTTAAATTCCGGACCAGGAAGTTTAGGCGGATTATTCGTTCACGAAAAACATTCAAAAAATAAAGATTTACCACGTTTTGCAGGTTGGTGGAATCATAATAAAGACACACGTTTTAATATGCGTCAACCATTTGATGTAATGGATGGAGCAGAAGGTTGGCAATTAAGCAATCCGCCAATATTATCAATGGCAGCAATAAAAGCGTCTTTAGATATGTTTGCAGAAGTTGGCATGGAAGCGTTAAGAGAAAAATCAGAAAAACTAACAGGATATTTTGAGTTTTTAATCAACCAAATTGGTTCAGAAGATATAAAAATTATCACACCATCAAATCCAAAAGAAAGAGGTTGTCAATTATCTATTCAAGTTAAAAATGCTGACAAAAGTTTACACAAAAAGTTAACAGAAAATAATATTATTACAGATTGGCGAGAACCAGATGTTATACGTTGTGCGCCAACGCCAATGTATAATTCGTTTGAAGATGTTTATAGAATGGTTAATAGCCTATCCTCAATCCTTTCCGAAGGAAAGGAGGTTTAGAGTGATAAATCAATTCGTAGAATTGAAATTTGAATTGCAGAAATAATGAACGAAGGAATGGAGATGCAAAACGCAGTTTTAAGCACGGAATTCCGAAAGAGAATGTTCCGAAGGAATTTCCTCAATTCAATATGATTTTTTGGTTCGTTTTGTATCAAGACAAAATGAATGTAAGAAAAAAGAAAAAATAAATGACAAAACAAGATAATATACTAATAATAGGAGCAGGACTTTGCGGAAGTTTACTAGCTTTAAGATTAGCGCAAAGAGGTTACAAAGTTGAGGTGTACGAAAGTAGACCAGATTTAAGAACTACAGATATTTCCGCAGGAAGAAGCATCAATTTAGCATTGTCAGATCGTGGATTTAAAGCTTTGCGTTTATGTGGAGTAGAAGAGAAGGCAAGGGAAATTTGTATTCCGATGTATGGTAGATTAATGCATGACAAAGAAGGAAATACATTTGCGTCTAATTATTCAGGAAGAGAAAATGAATATATAAATTCAATTTCTCGTGGCGATTTAAACGGAATTTTACTTACTGAAGCAGAAAAACACGAAAATGTAAACATACATTTCAATTCAAAATGTACTTCTGTTGATATTGAAAATACAGTTGCGCATTTTAAAAGTTATTCGACAAAAGAAGAATTTTCCATAGATGCTGATGTTATCTTCGGAACAGATGGCGCTGGTTCTGCATTGCGCAAAAGCTATTATTTAGAGAAGAAATTCTTGTTTAGCTATTCACAAAATTATTTAACGCACGGATATAAAGAATTAGAAATTCCAGCTGATAAAAATGGTAAACATCAAATAAGTGATGGACATTTACACATTTGGCCTCGTGGCGAATATATGTTAATCGCATTACCAAATATGGATGGAAGTTTCACTGTAACCTTGTTTTTAAGTTATGATGAAGGCGAATACAACTTCAAGAATTTAACTTCTGAAGAAAAAATTACTGCATTTTTTGAAGAACAATTTCCAGATGCTTTAAAATTAATTCCGAGTATAAAAGACGAGTTTTTTAACAATCCAACAGGTGCGTTAGGAACTGTAAAATGTTCGCCTTGGATGTATCAAAACAAAACTATTTTAATGGGAGATGCTGCACATGCAATTGTCCCGTTTTACGGACAAGGAATGAACGCTTCCTTTGAAGATGTTACAGTTTTTGATGAAATTTTAAATCAAGATTTAGATAGTTGGGAAGCGGTTTTTAAAACCTATCAAAATTCAAGAAAAGAAGATACAGATGCCATTGCAGATTTAGCGATTGACAACTTTCACGAGATGAAAGATCATGTTGCAAATCCGGTTTTTAAAGAAAAAAGAAAGTTAGAAATGACTTTAGAAAAAATGTTTCCGAATGAGTATTTTTCTAAATATTCGATGGTAACTTTTAATGAAGATATTCCGTATGCAGAAGCAATGAAAAAAGGACGTGCGCAAGACAAAGCATTGTTAAATATGGTTGCTGATAATGATTTAGAAAATATTTCAGATTTAAAATCTGTATTAAAAAGAGTACAAGAAGAAACGAATGAAATTTTACAAGAAGATAAAATAGCAGGATTGTAGTTTTTTTTGAAGCTATTTCCTGCTTTCCACTATATCTTTTTTATGAAAAATAAAAAAGGATGCCGTTTCAATCAGGGCTAGACCTCTTTATAGAAGATAGTTACATATCGAGGCTAATAGAATATTAAATTAATTTGTCATTCTCGCGAAAGCGGGAATCCATAAAAAAGATAGTTTAGATTCCACATCAAGTGCGGAATGACAAACAATAAATAAATGAAGAAATACATCGTTTTATTACGCGGAATAAATGTGTCAGGAAAAAACAAACTTCCAATGGCAGAACTACGTGAGTTATTAAACGATTTACAGTTTCAAAATATTCAAACCTATATCCAAAGTGGAAATATCATTTTAGAATCAGAAAAAACGAAATCAGAAATTTGTAAAATAATAAAAGACGGAATTTTCACTAAATTTGGATATGATGTTCCTGTAATTACAAGAACAATTTTGGAATGGGGAAAAGCAGTTGCTAATTACCCTTTTTCAACAGAAAATGAAAAAATAGTTGCTTTTTCGTTTTTAAATAAAGTGCCAGAAGCAACAACTATTGAGATTAAAAATATAGGAGAAGACAGATACAAAATTGATAATGATGTTGTGTATTTAAATTGTCCATCAGGTTTTGGTAAAACAAAATTGACTAATAATAGTATTGAGAAGAAACTCAATGTAATTGCAACAACAAGAAATTTAAGAACTACATTAAAACTGTTAGAATTAACAAAATAATATGTCAGAAAAAAAAGTAACACCAAGAGGCGCATATCCACATGTAAAAGTTGTGGGCGATTTTATTTTTGTTTCAGGAACAAGTTCAAGACGATCAGATAACACCATTGCAGGAGTTGATGTTATTGACGAAATGGGAACAAAAAGATTAAATTCGGAAACCCAAACAAGAGAAGTTTTAAAAAACATCGATAAAACGCTACAAACTGTTGGAGCAAGTTTAAAAGATGTAGTTGATGTTTCTTCATTTTTAGTAAACATGAACGACTTTGCAGGATATAATAAAGCCTACGCAGAATTTTTTGACAAAGAAACAGGACCAACAAGAACAACCGTTGCTGTACATCAATTACCACATCCAGATTTGGTAGTGGAAATTAAAGTTACGGCATTCCTGCGTAGGCAGGAATCTCAAAATAAAAGTTAATGAGCGTTTGGTATGTCTATATTATGGCAAACAAACCTAAAGGTGTTATTTATATTGGAGTTACAGATAATATAGAAGAAAGAGTTAAAGAACATAAACTTAAACTATACCCTAATTCATTTACAGCAAGGTATAATTGTAATAAATTGGTGTATTTTGAAGAAATATTGAAAGCAGTACAAGCGAATGAAAGAGAAAGACAAATGAAAAAATGGAAGAGAAATTGGAAAACTAAGTTAATTGAAGATATGAACCCTAGTTGGATGGATTTAAGTATGAACTGGAATTTTAACACTAATAAATTTAGGCATGAAAAAAGATAAGATTCCTGCCTGCGCAGGAATTAAAAACTACATAAACGGAGAATTTGTAAATCCAATTTCGGATAATTATATTGATAACTATAATCCAGCAATTGGTGAAGTGTATGGGCAAATACCAGATTCTACAAAAGAAGATGTAGAAAAAGCTGTTGAAGCAGCAGAAAAAGCATTTCCAAGTTGGTCTAACACAACATTAGCAATAAGAAGTAAAATATTGTCTAAAATTGCCGATTTAATCCACCAGAATTTAGACAAACTTGCAGCAGCAGAATCTAAAGACAACGGAAAACCTTTAAGTTTAGCCAAAGCGATAGATATTCCAAGAGCGTCGTCCAACTTTCAGTTTTTTGCAAATGCAATTACCCAGTTTTCTTCGGAAGCGCATGAAAGTGTTGGTTTAAATGCAGTTAATTTTACATTAAGACAACCAATAGGAGTTGTCGGTTGTATTTCTCCGTGGAATTTACCTTTATACTTATTCACTTGGAAAATTGCTCCAGCAATTGCCGCAGGAAATTGCGTTGTCGCAAAACCGAGTGAAGTTACGCCAATGACAGCTTATTTATTAGGCGAAATTTGTAACGAAGCAGGTCTTCCAAAAGGAGTTTTAAACATCGTTCACGGATTAGGAACTTCAACAGGACAAGCAATTGTAGAGCACCCAAATATAAAAGCGATTTCATTTACTGGCGGAACAGCAACCGGCGCACATATAGCAAGAATTGCAGCACCAATGTTTAAGAAATTATCCTTAGAATTAGGCGGAAAAAACCCGAATATCATTTTTGCAGATTGCGATTATGATAAGATGTTAGAAACCACAGTTCGCTCTTCGTTTGCAAATCAAGGTCAGATTTGTTTATGCGGAAGTAGAATTTTTGTGGAAGAGAAAATATACGAGCAATTCAAGATAGACTTTGTTCAGAAAGTTTCAGAATTGAAAGTCGGAAATCCATCAGAAGAAAGTACAAATATTGGCGCTTTGGTTTCTAAACAACATTTAGAAAAAGTGAAATCGTATATTGATATAGCAGAAAATGAAGGCGGAAAAATACTTTTTGGAGGAAAGAAAGTTGAGGTTGCTGGAAGTGAAAAGGGCTATTATTTACAACCAACAATTATTGAAGTTGTGAGTAATAAATGTAGATTGAATCAAGAAGAAATTTTTGGACCTGTTGTAACTATAATGTCATTTAAAACAGATGGAGAAGCTTTACAATTAGCAAATGATGTAAAATACGGATTATCAGCTACTTTATGGACAAGTAATTTAAATAGAACCATGCAATTTTCCAAACAATTACATAGCGGAATTGTTTGGGTTAATACATGGCTAATGAGGGATTTAAGAACTCCTTTTGGTGGGCAAAAAGAAAGCGGAGTTGGTAGAGAAGGAGGTTTTGAAGCCTTACGTTTCTTTACTGAACCTAAAAATATTTGTATAAAATTCCTCCCTTAATCCCTCCGAAGGAGGGAAACTGTTGAGGTTTTTAAAAAAAGATTTATTAGCTTATTAAAATAAAATTACTAATACAAAACAAATTCCCTTTCCCTAGGAAAGGGTTAGGGATAGAAATGAATAAAGAATTAAAAGAAAAAATCATTCAAGTTTGCGATGATAAAATTGCCAAAAAAGGAACAAATGTAGGTTTGTCTTTTTATGCATTTTTCAAAAATAAAAATGACAACCCGAAGTTGTTAATGGAAGCAGCAACTTGGTGGATAGAAACTCACAAATTAGATCACTTTGAAAAAGCAGTGAAGATTAAGCAAATGATATTAGAGAATAAATAAACGTGTCTCCTCGAGCGCAGTCGAGAGGTTAATATGAAATCCTATTTTGTTTATATAATAAAATGTTCAGATGATTTACTCTATGTTGGAGTAACCAATAATATTGAAAGAAGATTTGAAGAACATCAGAAAGGTTTAAATAAAAGTTGTTTTACTTTTAAAAGAAGACCTCTTGAATTAATCTTTTATCAGGTATTTAACGATATAGAACAAGCGATTTATTTTGAAAAGAAAATAAAAAAATGGAGTGCAAAGAAAAAGTTAGCTTTAGCAAATGAAGATTTTGATATGTTAGAAATTTTATCAGAATGCAGAAATGCAACACATCATAAATATAAACCAGATAATTAAATAGGTCTCGACTGCGCTCGACCAGACATAGAAATAAAAATATGAATTTAGAATTACAAAACAAAAACGCCTTAGTTTGCGGAAGCACACAAGGAATCGGAAAAGCAACAGCAATCGCTTTAGCAAACGAAGGAGCAAACGTTACTTTGGTAGCGAGAAACGAAGAGAAACTTAAAGAAGTTTTGGCAGAAATAAGAGAAAACTGTCAGTTCGAGCGCAGCCGAGAACAATGTCATGGTTATTTAGTTGCCGATTTTTCTAAACCAGAAGAATTAAAAAAAGCCATAGAAACAACTGATTTAAAGTTTCATATTCTAATAAATAATACTGGCGGACCAAAAGGAGGAGAGTTACTAACAGCAACTCCAACCGATTTAATAAACGCATTTCAAATGCATATTGTTTGCAATCAAATTTTAACGCAAGCGGTTGTTCCATTTATGAAATCAGAGAAATTTGGTCGAATTATCAACGTAATTTCCACGTCGGTAAAAGAGCCAATTCCGGGTTTAGGCGTTTCAAACACTATTAGAAATGCGGTTGGAAATTGGGCAAAAACCTTAGCAACAGAACTTGGCGGATTTCATATCACGGTAAATAATGTATTGCCAGGATTCACAAACACGGCGCGTTTAGACCAAATTATCAAGATAAAATCAGAGAAAGCTAATACAACTGAAGCGCAAATGGAGCAACTTTTAAAAAGTTATGTTCCTGCGGCACGGTTTGCAAAACCAGAGGAAACTGCTGCGGCTGTTACCTTTTTGGCAAGCGAACAGGCAAGTTACATCAACGGAATTAACCTTCCTGTAGATGGCGGAAGAACAAAATCTTTGTAAATTTATAACGTAACCCGCGTTAGGGATTGAAACGGCATCCTTTTTATGTCAGTTCGAGTGAATTTGTGAAGCATGAACAAATTTGTATCGAGAACAAATAAAAAGATATAGTGAAAAGCCCGACCTTTAGGTAACGCCAAAATGGTTATAAGAAGCTATTTCCTGCTTTCGCTACTCGCTGTTTCGTTCCTCAACGAGCTCAAACAAGCCGCTCAATCAGGGCTAAACTTGTTTGCGAAATGAAGTAATAAAAAAAGAGTAATTTTAAAGTTTAACAATCTAAAGAACCAATAATCTAAAAATCTATATCATGAATTTAGTACAACCTTTAAATTTTAAAAAGTGGATTGATGAACATCGTCATTTATTAAAACCACCAGTAGGTAACAAACAAGTTTGGGATAATGGCGAGTATATTGTTATGGTTGTAGGTGGACCAAATAGCAGAAAAGATTATCATTATAATGAAACTCCTGAGTTTTTCTATCAAGTAGAAGGCGATATGATTTTAAAAATCATAGACGATAAAGGAGAAATGATTGATGTGGAAATCAACGAAGGCGATATTTATTTACTGCCAGCAAAAGTACCGCATTCTCCACAACGAAAAGAAAACACCGTTGGTTTGGTTATCGAATATCCACGTTCAGAAGGAATGTTAGATGCTTTAGAATGGTATTGCGAAAACTGTGGAAATCCTTTATACAGAGAAGAATTTGCATTGGATAATATAGAAACAGATATGCCTATTATTTTTGATACATATTATTCTGACAAAAAGAAATGTACCTGTTCTAATTGTGGAACTGTAATGGAATCACCAAAGAAAATTAAATAAATGAAACGTAAACTACGCATAAACGGACATTCACATTTATTGCCTTATCCAGAACAAATTCCTGATTTTATGAAGGAAAAGGAAATTTTTTGGGTAGATGATGAACGTAAACATATGTTACAAAAAGGATGGAGACGTCCCGTAACCGATTCAAGTTTTTTCTTAGATGAGAAATTATTGTGGATGGAAAAAAACAAGCTAGATCACGCTGTGGTTTTAAATCTTTCTCAGTTATACGGAAACGGATTACGTTTAGAGGAAATGAAAAAAGCATTGCGTTTTCAAAACGATTTTAACGCTAAAGTTCAGCATGATCATCCAAGTAAGTTTACCTGTGGTTTTGTGGTGCATCCAGGTTTTATATACGGAGCATTAGATGAAATGAAACGTTGTGTGGAAGAACTGGGATTAAAAGTTTTGTGCTTACCAACGCATTTTATGGATTCAATTGGGCAATGGCGTTGTGTTTTTGACGAAGAAAATGATCGAATTTTTGAATTAGCAGACAAATACAAATTGGCAATTGAAATTCATCCGTATGATGGAGATAAAATGATAAAATTAGAAAATACCAATTGGCGTTTTCATCTAATTTGGATGTTGGCACAATGTGGTGATGCGTATCATTTTTATACTTTAAACGGAATGCAAGAACGCTTTCCTAACATTAGAACTTGTTTTGCACACGGAGGTCAATTGGCACAAATGAATTTAGGAAGACGTATTCAAGGTTTTGATGGAAGACCAGATTTGTTTGAAGGAAAAACGCATCCTAGAAAAGCAGTTGGGCATAAAAATATTTTTTTTGACACGTTGGTTCACGATACCGATTCGTTAAAATTAATGTTTAAAAGGCAAGGAACAAGTCAGGTTTTAATGGGCTTAGATGATCCGTATCCTTTAGGTGAAATGGAAAGTGATAGACAATCTTCGTATCCAGGAAAAATTTTAGATTTAGCTATTGAACAAAATATTATTACAGAAACTGAAAAAGGTCAAATTTGGGAAGACAATGTTTTACAATGGTTGTTTGGCGATGATGAAAAAGCCAAACAAGAATTAATAAATAAGATTTTAGGGTAGTTTTATTTGGGGGTTACTTTATCCTGAATGCATATAGGACTAAAGTGAGGTTTCACTACTCGCTTTTTTTCATACTTCAAAAAAGAGCTCAAACAAATAGTTTATCTTGAGCGAAGTCGAAAGGCTCAATCCTTAACGCAAAGCAAAAGCCTGTGCATTTAAACACAGGCTTTTGTTTTTTCAATTAAGTTATAACTTATTTCTTTATAACAGGTTTACTGCCTAGCATTTTACCTTCGTTAAAGAATGTTAGTAAATACGTTGCTCTATCTAAATCAGATAAATCAACCTGCTTATTTGCGTCTAATTTTACAGTTTTTACTTTACGTCCAAGCATGTCATGCACAATTACTTTTGTAATTGTTTTATTGCTTTTTATTTTAACAATATTTATAGTTGGATTCGGGTAAATTGTAAATGTAGTTGCTAATACTTCATCATCTATACCTAAAACAGTTCCTGTAATTTCTACATCTTGTGTTTCCATAACTGTGTTACAACTTCCTGTAACTGTATAAGTAATAACATAGTTTCCAGGATCAGAAGCTGATAAATCAATTGTCCCATCACTAGAACTCAAAACTATTCCTGATGTAGAAGTAAATGTTCCGCCAGTTAAACCAGAAAAAGTTGGAGTAGGGTCAGAATCATTTACATCATAACTTGCTGCACTATAACTAAACGAAGCATCATCTAAAGCGTTCACAGTTACAGAAACTGCACTTGAATTCGGACAAGTTCCACTAGTTGTATAAGTTACTGAATAGGTTCCTGGTGTTGAAGTTGACACATCAATTGCACCAGAAGAAGCGTTAATTGTTAATCCAGAAGTAGAAGAGAAACTTCCGCCAGTAAGACCTGTAATTGTTGGTGTTGGGTCTGTATCATCTGCACAATATGCTGCTGCACTATAACTAAACGAAGCATCGTCTAAAGCGTTCACAGTTACTGAAACGGTACTTGAATTTGGACACGTTCCACTAGTTGTATAGGTTACAGAATATGTTCCTGGTGTTGAAGTTGATACATCAATTGCACCAGACGAAGCATTAATTGTTAATCCACTCGTAGAAGAGAAACTTCCACCCGAAAGACCTGTAATTGTTGGTGCTGGATCAGAACCATTAGCACAATATGCTGCTGCACTATAACTAAACGAAGCATCGTCTAAAGCGTTCACAGTTACTGAAACGGCACTTGAATTCGGACACGTTCCGCTCGTTGTATAAGTTACAGAATATGTTCCTGGTGTTGAAGTTGACACATCAATTGCACCAGAAGAAGCGTTAATTGTTAATCCAGAAGTAGAAGAGAAATTTCCACCTGTAAGACCAGTAATTGTTGGTGTTGGATCCGTATCATCTGCACAATAAGCTACAGTACCATAGTTAAAGGAAGCGTCGTCTAACGCGTTCACAGTTATAGAAACTGCACTTGAATTCGGACAAGTTCCGCTCGTTGTATAGGTTACTGAATAGGTTCCCGGTGTTGAAGACGACACATCAATTGCACCAGAAGAAGCGTTAATTGTTAATCCAGAAGTAGAAGAGAAACTTCCGCCTGTAAGACCAGTAATTGTTGGAGTTGGATCTGTATCATCCACACAATACGCTGCTGTGCTATAACTAAATGAAGCATCGTCTAAAGCGTTCACAGTTACAGAAACTGCACTTGAATTCGGACAAGTTCCGCTCGTTGTATAAGTTACTGAATACGTTCCTGGCGTTGAAGTTGATACATCAATTGCACCAGAAGAAGCGTTAATTGTTAATCCAGAAGTAGAAGAGAAACTTCCGCCTGTAAGACCAGTAATTGTTGGAGTTGGATCTGTATCATCCACACAATACGCTGCTGTGCTATAACTAAATGAAGCATCGTCTAAAGCGTTCACAGTTACTGAAACGGCACTTGAATTCGGACACGTTCCGCTCGTTGTATAAGTTACAGAATATGTTCCTGGTGTTGAAGTTGACACATCAATTGCACCAGAAGAAGCGTTAATTGTTAATCCAGAAGTAGAAGAGAAACTTCCGCCAGTAAGACCTGTAATTGTTGGTGTTGGGTCTGTATCATCCACACAATATGTTGCTGCGCTATAACTAAATGAAGCATCATCTAAAGTGTTCACAGTTACTGAAACTGCACTTGAATTCGGACAAGTTCCGCTCGTTGTATAGGTTACTGAATAGGTTCCCGGTGTTGAAGACGACACATCAATTGCACCAGAAGAAGCGTTAATTGTTAATCCAGAAGTAGAAGAGAAACTTCCGCCAGTAAGTCCTGTAATTGTTGGAGTTGGATCTGTATCATCCACACAATACGCTGCTGCACTATAACTAAACGAAGCATCGTCTAAAGCGTTCACAGTTACAGAAACTGCACTTGAATTCGGACAAGTTCCGCTCGTTGTATAAGTTACTGAATACGTTCCTGGTGTTGAAGTTGATACATCAATTGCACCTGTTTCACTATTAATTGTTAATCCACTCGTAGAAGAGAAATTTCCACCTGTAAGACCAGTAATTGTTGGTGTTGGATCCGTATCATCTGCACAATAAGCTACAGTACCATAGTTAAAGGAAGCGTCGTCTAACGCGTTCACAGTTACAGAAACTGCACTTGAATTCGGACACGTTCCGCTCGTTGTATAAGTTACAGAATATGTTCCTGGTGTTGAAGTTGACACATCAATTGCACCAGAAGAAGCGTTAATTGTTAATCCAGAAGTAGAAGAGAAACTTCCACCTGTAAGACCAGTAATTGTTGGAGTTGGATCTGTATCATCCACACAATACGCTGCTGCACTATAACTAAACGAAGCGTCATTTAAAGCGTTCACAGTTACAGAAACTGCACTTGAATTCGGACAAGTTCCACTAGTTGTATAAGTTACTGAATACGTTCCTGGTGTTGAAGTTGACACATCAATTGCACCAGAAGAAGCGTTAATTGTTAATCCAGAAGTAGAAGAGAAACTTCCACCTGTAAGACCAGTAATTGTTGGAGTTGGATCTGTATCATCCGTACAATACGCTGCTGCGCTATAACTAAACGAAGCGTCATCTAAAGTGTTCACAGTTACTGAAACGGCACTTGAATTCGGACACGTTCCGCTCGTTGTATAAGTTACAGAATATGTTCCTGGTGTTGAAGTTGACACATCAATTGCACCAGAAGAAGCGTTAATTGTTAATCCAGAAGTAGAAGAGAAACTTCCGCCAGTAAGTCCTGTAATTGTTGGAGTTGGATCTGTATCATCCACACAATACGCTGCTGCACTATAACTAAACGAAGCATCGTCTAAAGCGTTCACAGTTACAGAAACTGCACTTGAATTCGGACAAGTTCCGCTCGTTGTATAGGTTACTGAATAGGTTCCCGGTGTTGAAGACGACACATCAATTGCACCAGAAGAAGCATTAATTGTTAATCCAGAAGTAGAAGAGAAACTTCCACCCGAAAGACCTGTAATCGTTGGTGTTGGATCGGTATCATCTGCACAATATGCTGCTGCACTATAACTAAACGAAGCATCGTCTAAAGCGTTCACAGTTACAGAAACTGCACTTGAATTCGGACAAGTTCCGCTCGTTGTATAAGTTACTGAATACGTTCCTGGCGTTGAAGTTGATACATCAATTGCACCAGAAGAAGCATTAATTGTTAATCCAGAAGTAGAAGAGAAACTTCCACCTGTAAGACCAGTAATTGTTGGAGTTGGATCTGTATCATCCACACAATACGCTGCTGTGCTATAACTAAACGAAGCGTCGTCTAAAGCGTTCACTGTTACTGAAACAGCACTTGAATTTGGACACGTTCCGCTCGTTGTATAGGTTACTGAATAGGTTCCTGGCGTTGAAGTTGATACATCAATTGCACCAGAAGAAGCATTAATTGTTAATCCAGAAGTAGAAGAGAAACTTCCGTCAGTAAGTCCTGTAATTGTTGGTGTTGGATCGGTATCATCTGCACAATACGCTGCTGCACTATAACTAAACGAAGCATCGTCTAAAGCGTTCACAGTTACAGAAACTGCACTTGAATTCGGACAAGTTCCACTAGTTGTATAAGTTACTGAATACGTTCCTGGCGTTGAAGTTGATACATCAATTGCACCAGAAGAAGCATTAATTGTTAATCCAGAAGTAGAAGAGAAACTTCCACCTGTAAGACCAGTAATTGTTGGAGTTGGATCTGTATCATCCACACAATACGCTGCTGTGCTATAACTAAACGAAGCGTCGTCTAAAGCGTTCACTGTTACTGAAACAGCACTTGAATTTGGACACGTTCCACTAGTTGTATAGGTTACTGAATACGTTCCTGGCGTTGAAGTTGATACATCAATTGCACCAGAACTTGCATTAATTGTTAATCCACTCGTAGAAGAGAAACTTCCACCTGTAAGACCAGTAATTGTTGGAGTTGGATCTGTATCATCTGCACAATACGCTGCTGCACTATAACTAAACGAAGCATCATCTAAAGCGTTCACAGTTACAGAAACTGCACTTGAATTCGGACAAGTTCCACTAGTTGTATAAGTTACTGAATAGGTTCCTGGTGTTGAAGTTGACACATCAATTGCACCAGACGAAGCATTAATCGTTAATCCAGAAGTAGAAGAGAAACTTCCACCTGTAAGACCTGTAATTGTTGGTGCTGGATCAGAACCATTAGCACAATATGCTGCTGCGCTATAACTAAACGAAGCGTCATCTAAAGCGGTTATTGTTACTGAAACGGTACTTGAATTTGGACACGTTCCACTCGTTGTATAAGTTACAGAATATGTTCCTGGTGTTGAAGTTGACACATCAATTGCACCAGAAGAAGTGTTAATTGTTAATCCAGAAGTAGAAGAGAAACTTCCGCCAGTAAGACCTGTAATTGTTGGTGTTGGGTCTGTATCATCCACACAATATGTTGCTGCGCTATAGCTAAACGAAGCGTCATCTAAAGCGGTTATTGTTAAATCAAAAGTTGATGTGTTCTGACCTGGATCAGTTGTTGTGTAAGTTATTGTATAAGTTCCAGGTGTAGATGTGTTTAAATTAATTCTTCCGTTAGAGGTGTTATTGAAATTTAAACCACTTGTTGAAGAGAAGGTACCACCTGTTTCTCCAGTTATTGTAGCTTTTGGATTGCTTTCTCCTTTGCAATAATTATTCTTTGCATAAGTAAAAGACGCGTCATCTAAAGAGCTTGTTATTTCAATTTCAAAAGTTTTTTTATAATAAACGTTAATATTTGGAGCTAAATAGGTAACAGTGTAATCTCCAGGAGTACTTGTTGAAACATCAATTAAACCTGTAGAACTATTTATGGTTAATCCGCTAGTTGAAGAAAATGCTCCTCCAGAAATCCCAGTTATTGTTGGTGTCGGATCTGAACTACTTGTGTCATAGCTGGAGTTTCCGTAAGAAAAATTAGAAAAATCGTTATAATGTAAATCTATAAAATCTCTAATTACAGTAGCATAATCTCTTGCGAAATATGGTATAGTTGCTGTTCTTCCATCATCAGCTCTAACAGATGGATATGGATAACTTTCATAAAAATTCCCCACATCTCTCACTCTTCTGTTAACTTCAGTCATAATACCATCAATAGTACCACCACCACCACTTAGATTGCCTCCTGCGCCAGAAATATCATTATCATGTGTCTCATCTCCTGAACCATGACGTACGTTATTATAGTAATCACCAGCAAAATACCCAAAACCAGAAGGGTTTGTGTCATTACAAGAACTTCCAGCACTACTTATATGGCTTGGTACAGTTCTATAACCTTCTGTCCTACTACAACCAGCATACCTTAAAGTTGCATATTCTGAACCACCTGTAGTTTGTAAAAGGCCACCTAAACTTTGTGAGCCTCTAACTAAATCATCAAAACCTAAGTTTTGTATGTTGTCTTCAATAAGGTTTTTAATTGTAACTCTTTGTAAATTGGTAGCCGAGTTTAAGTCAGTAGCATTGTATGCATTAGAGGGTAAGTTGTATCCAGCTTCTATTCTAGGTGGTGCAGAACTTTGCCCGTGTAAATCTATATATAGTCCTTTACCATATTTAACTGTAACATCGGCACTTGCAATATCAATAAAATTATGAAAAGCATCAAAATATAATTTAGAAGTTGCATTTCCACATGTTGCCTCGCTTTCATTTCTATTAGGATCTAATTTTACTCTATGAAGATTATTAATAATAATATGAGGGTACAAACCATATTGTTCATAACATAATCGTTGTATTTCTCTTATTAAAATGTCAGTATTATCATCTCTCTCTTTAGTTCTCCCTGAACAAGTTCTATCTGGTAAAGAAGAATCATTTTTTGGGTAAAGAGAACTACTAACTCCTGATTCGCCTCCACCTTGTAGCATACCACCATGTGGGGCAGAAATAATAACTGGCATATTACCAGGAATATATTCTATATATTTTTTACTAGTATTAAAATACTGAGAAGGTGCTGGTTGAGTTTGAGCTAAGTTGTTTTGAGAGATAAAAAATAAAGTTAAGACAAGGCTTAACCTTAAAAAATTAGGGGTAATTTTCTTCATTTAGGGAATGATTTTGTTGATTTAAATATTTAATAAAATAATGAGTGAAAAATACAAAAAAAAAATGATTCTAAAATATATGTACAAAAAAAGGTTTAGAAGTTATCTAAACCTTTTTTTGTACATATATTTTTTAAACCTATTTTAGAATGTAGAAGTAATATTAATAGCAACTTCATTCCATGTTTTTGATATGCCGTCCGCACCAGAGTGTAAAGCTTTACAAGCTTCGTTTAATGAAGCTAAAGCTTTATTAGCTTTCCAATCTTCTATATTCATTGTTGATGTCATTGAAAATGTTTTGCCCGAAATTGTATATGTAAAAGGAAGTTTTTCAGTAACACCATTCATTGTAATTTCAGCAACTCCATTTGTTTCATCTGTTAAAGATAATTTTCCTGAAAGTAATGAGGTGTTCTCCATGATTCCAAAAAAGAATTTCTGAATTTTAAAATCTCTACTTTTATCCTTTGTAAAAATACTACTTACAGGGATTGAAAATTCTACATTGTTTATAGCTTCTTTTATAGAATTTCCTTCTCCATTATTGGTAATGTTAATTTTATTGAATTGACCATTAACGCCTATCTTTTCAGTTGTTTTGTAGGCTGTCCATCCAATATTGTTTTCAGCATTTTCTAAAGAAAATTTAGCTGTTTTTTCTGTTTTTGTTTCTTTTTTTTCTTCTGATTTACAAGCCGTAAATTGAACAGAAAAAGATACTGCAATTAGTAAGATTATTAATTTTTTCATTGGTTCTTATTTTTAGTTAAAACATTATTTGCTAACTCTATATATGCTTTCTTAGCTTCTTTTGCAGGCATTCCTTTTAACTGCATCCAAGCATTAAATTTAAAAGCACTTATTACATTTGATTCTCTATTATGAGCAAAGTTATCTCCTGAGGTTGCTTGTTTATAGTATGCATAAAATTGTAGGCGTATATCTGGTGCCATTTCAAATCTAACTTTAGAAACCTTCTCGAAAGCATTTTCAAATGCTGTGTTTAAGTTTTCTGGAATAATCATATAAAATAATTAATGTATAAATATACAAAAGGAGCCAAGAAAAACAAGCTGTCAAGTCTATCTAAAATTCCTCCATGACCAGGCATTATACTTCCGCTATCTTTAACTTTGGCTTGACGTTTAAATTTAGACTCTACTAAATCTCCTAAAGTTCCAAATACTGAAGTTATTAAAGCAATAATTACCCAGTTTAATGTTGAAAAAACAGGAATGTATTTAGACAATATAATTGCTGATAAGCTTGAGAAAATTAATCCGCCAATAAAACCTTCAATAGTTTTTCTTGGTGAGACCTTTTCAAAAAGTTTATGTTTTCCAAAATTTTTTCCAATAAGATAAGCAAAGCTATCATTAACCCAAATAAGTACTAGGATACCAATTATTATATATGGATTGTAGTTGCCTGTAGTAAATGGAATTAAGATTAAAAAGAAAAATGAAAATGCAATATACCTTACAGATAAGTCTAGTTTTTCAAAATTGTGCGTAGGATAGCTGTTTTTTTTAGAATATAGATAGATTATTAATCTGATACCACAAATTAAACAAAACGCTAGAAGAATCCAGATTAATTTATTGTCATTTTTTGCATAAGCTGCATATCCTAAAAAACCTACAAATAAATATGGGACAATACTATTTAATTTAACAAGTTTGGAAAATTCCCAAACAGATAATAATCCAAATATTGTAATTAAAATAACGTACGATTCTTTAGAGTAAAGAATTGCTGCTAAAAAAAGTAAAATATAAATTACACCTGAAGTGGCTCGAGTAATAAGGTTGCTCATTCTTATAAATCTTCAAAGAGTAGCAAATATAAGTTTTTAGAATTACTGTTGCCGTAATTCATAAAATTATCGTCATTTTTTTTGAGTGTATATTTTTTAACAGCACTAATGTTTGTAGGAATATTTCCACCGAAATTAGTTTTAATACCTGTTAATGCTTCACCAGTATTTTTTACAAATTGACTAGTTGTTGCGTATACAATAAAATGATCTGATAGTTCTGTTAACTTTTTACTTCTTAGTTGGTTGGATGAAAATAAAATATCTCCTTTATCTGCAATTAAGTGTTCGCAGGTTGTAAAAAAGGGTGCGTTTGTTTTAAGTGAATCTGTTAAATTAACATCAATCTTAGCTAAGAATTTTGGTAAATCAATATCTGTACAGATTAATTTTTTCCAATTATTTTCTAATAAAATATTTTTCAAGTTAGAAATAACCTCATCTTTATTAGTACAGTATAAAAACTTACCGCCTTTGTTAATAAAATGATGCACAAAATTATCGTCAAGAGAAAGATTTACAGGTTGTTGTTTAATTTCCTCTTTCTCTTGAGCGGTAGTTTTAAATATTTTTTTTAAAAAATTCATACTATTAATTACAAAATTGTACTAATCTAATAGCTCTTTTTCCTCTTTAGGAAGTTGGTTATTAGTTTCCGTTTCTTCTTTGTCAAAAGGTCTTTTCCCAAAAATCTTTTCTAAATCGTCTTTAAAGATAACTTCTTTTTCTAGCAGTTTATCAGCTAAAATAGTTAATTTATCTTTGTGTAAACTTAAGATTTCTATTGCTCTAATGTATTGACCTTCAATTATTTTAGAGATTTCTTCGTCAATTTTCTTAGCAGTTGCTTCACTGTAAGGTTTTACAAAACCGTCATTACCAGAAGAATCATAATAAGTTACATTTCCAACTTCATCGTTTAATCCATAAACAGTAACCATTGCTCTAGCTTGTTTGGTAACTTTTTCTAAATCGCTTAATGCACCAGTTGAAATTTTATTAAACATTATTTTTTCTGCTGCACGACCTGCCATAGTAGCACACATTTCATCTAACATTTGTTCTGTTTGAACAATCATTCTTTCTGCAGGTAAATACCAAGCGGCCCCTAAAGATTGTCCTCGAGGAACTATTGTTACTTTAACTAATGGAGCAGCGTGTTCTAGCATCCAACTAACGGTTGCATGACCAGCTTCGTGAAAAGCAATAACGTTCTTTTCTTTTGGTGTAATTACTTTATTTTTCTTTTCTAAACCACCAACAATTCTATCAACAGCATCTAAGAAATCTTGATGATGAATTGCTTTTTTACTATTTCTAGCAGCAATTAAAGCAGCTTCATTACACATGTTTGCGATATCTGCACCCGAAAAACCAGGAGTTTGTTGTGCTAAAAACTTTACATTAACATCGTCGGCTAATTTTAAAGGTTTTATATGTACTTTAAAAATTTCTTCACGTTCATTTATGTTTGGTAAATCAACATAAATCTGACGATCAAAACGTCCAGCACGCATTAATGCGCTATCTAAAACGTCTGCTCTGTTTGTAGCAGCTAATACAATTACATTTGTATCAGTTCCAAAACCATCCATTTCAGTTAATAACTGATTTAATGTGTTTTCTCTTTCGTCATTTCCACCTGTCATGCTATTTTTTCCACGAGCACGACCAATTGCATCAATCTCATCAATAAATATAATTGAAGGAGATTTTTGTTGTGCTTGTTTGAATAAGTCTCTAACACGAGAGGCTCCAACACCAACAAACATTTCTACAAAATCTGAACCTGATAAAGAGAAAAATGGTACATCTGCTTCACCTGCAACTGCTTTTGCTAATAACGTTTTTCCTGTCCCTGGAGGTCCAACTAATAATGCTCCTTTTGGTATTTTACCACCTAAAGCGGTATATTTTCCTGGATTTTTTAAGAAGTCAACAATTTCTTGAACTTCTTCTTTTGCTCCTTCTAAACCGGCAACATTTTCGAAAGTAGTTTTTACTTTAGTGTCTTTGTCAAATAATTTTGCTTTAGACTTACCAATGTTAAAGATTTGTCCGCCACCACCAGCACCGCCAGCTCCACCAGACATTCTTCTCATAAAAAATAGCCAAATACCTATTAAAAGTATAAACGGTAAAAAACCGATTATAGTGTCAATCATACTTGTGCGTTCAATATTTTCTTTGTCGAAATCTAAATTGCTTTCAGTTTTAATTTTTGCAATTTCATTTTCAAAATTTTGTAAATCACCAAAATTATATTCAAAAAAAGGAGCTTCTGATTTGTATAAAACAGATTCAGTTTGCTTTTGATAATCAGCTTTCTTAAGCGCTTCTTCTTTAAGATAAATTTGAGCTAAACTGTTGTTTTCTACAACAATTTTAGAGACTTCATTATCTTTTAGAACTTTAAAGAATTCGTTTTTAGAAATTCGTTTTGTTCCTAAGCTACCTGAATTAAATAGGCTTAAGCTTAAAAGGAAAATTATAATTGGCACATAAATCCAATAAGAATTGAATTTAAAAGGCGCATTTTTTTTAGTGTCTTTTTTATCTTGGCTCATAAATTTTTTTTGAAAAATTAAGTTTTACACAGATTTTATCTTAGTGATTTTTGCATCACCCCATAAACTTTCTATGTCGTAAAACTCACGTACTTGTTTTTGGAAAATGTGAACAACAACGTTTACATAATCCATTAATACCCATTCAGAATTTGTTTGTCCTTCAATGTGCCAAGGTTTGTCTTTAAGTTCTTTACTTACACCTTTTTGCACAGAACCAGAAATGGCATTTACCTGTGTATTTGAAGTACCGCTGCAAATTATAAAGTAATCGCAAACAGTATTTTCTATTTCTCTTAAGTCTAAAAGTTGAATATCTTCTCCCTTTACATCATCAATTCCTTTAATTATAGCGGAGATTAACTCGTCTGTACTTACTTGCTTTTTAGTCATTCAGAAATTTTAAGTTTAGTGCAAATTTACTGTTTTTTTGTTAGTTTTTTGTGTAATATTACACTAGTTTAGTCTTTATTTAACAGTCTATTTTACACTTGAAATTAATCAAACTTCATACCACTACATCTACCAATTCTTTTTTAAAAGAATTAAGCAAAGAAACACGGTTAGATAACTTTACAGTAGTTCTTACAGATGAACAAACTTTAGGACGTGGTCAAGTACAACAAAAATGGCAATCTGAACCTTTTAATAATCTGACATTCAGTGTTTTTGTTTCTTTTAATGATTTAAAGATTATACATCAAAAATATTTAAATTTTGCTGTAAGTTCGGCAGTTTTTAACACCCTAGAATCTTTAGATTTACCTAAGTTAACTATAAAATGGCCTAACGACATTCTGTCAGATAATAAGAAGTTGTGTGGTATTTTAATAGAAAATCAACTTAAAAAGGATAAAATTAATTCTTCAGTAATTGGAATTGGCTTAAATGTGAATCAACTTATTTTTAATGAATTGCCAGATGCAATTTCCTTGAAAATAATTAAACAAACCAATTTTGATTTAGATAAATTGTTAGAAAAGATTGTTGTTAACTTAAAAAATCAGATTAGAAATTTAGCACAGAAGAACTTCGCTCTGTTGGAAAGGGACTACTTGAGTTCTTTATACAAGTTTAATAAGCCTTCAATGTTTAGGGATGAAATTAACCAACACTTATTTATGGGTAAAATAGTAGGTGTTTCTTTAGAAGGAAAATTACAGGTTGAGTTAGAAGATGAATTGGTGAAAGATTTTGGTTTAAAAGAAATAAAATTTTTATAAAAAAAAACTGACAAAGTTATTTGTCAGTTTTTCGCTTAAATTATTATTCCCACGTAGTGGAAGCCTAAAAATTTATTTTATAATTTATCTAAATTGTCAGTTAATGTTTCAATAAAGCTTGTTAATGGTTTTTTTACCATCATTGCCATCATCATATTAAACTTACCGTTAAAATCTAAAGTAACTTTGCTAGAATTGTCGTCAATTTCTTCAATATCTGCAACTAGTTCAAAATCTAATTTACTACTTGCTGCACCTAAAGTAATGTTAGAATATTCCGTGGTGTCTTTTAAAACTAACCTAATTTCTGGCATTCCTTTTAATCCAAAAATAAATGAATCTCCATCAACTTCGAACTTTTGAATGCTTTCTGGCATTAGTTGTTCAAAATTTTGCAAATCAGTTAAAAATTCAAACATTTCTTTTTGAGATTTCTTTACCGCTACTGTATTTCCTTTGATGTTCATTTTTTTTGTTTTAAGTGTTATGATTTGCTTTATTTCAAAAATGTTGCCAAACTATTGTTTCCATTTACTTGGATTAACTCTCCAATCTTCCAATGTTCTTAATTCTTCAGCGTTTATGTATTTACTGTCTAGAGCTTGCTCCAATAAAAACTCGTAATTACTAAGTGTAGTTAGTTCTACGTTTGCTTCTTTAAAATTTTCTGTAGCAATATCAAATCCGTAAGAGAAAATAGCAACCATTCCTTTTACATTGGCGTCACATTCTTTAAGTGCTTTTACAGCATTTAAACTACTTTTTCCTGTGCTTATTAAATCTTCAATTACAACAACATTTTGACCACGTTCTAAATGTCCTTCAATTTGGTTTTTTCTTCCATGTTTTTTTGGCTCTGGCCTAACATAAATAAAAGGAACACCTAATTCTTGTGCAACTAAAATTCCAATAGCTATTGCACCTGTTGCAACACCAGCAATTACATCTGGTTTTCCATGTTTTAGTTCTACTATTTTAGCAATTTCTTCTTTTAAAAAGTTTCTAACAGGAGGGTAAGATAATGTTACTCTATTATCACAATAAATTGGAGATTTCCAGCCAGACGCCCAAGTAAATGGTTCATTAGGACTTAGCTTTATTGCTTTAACTTGCAGTAATAATTCAGCAGTTTTTTTTGATGTATCTTTGTTTAAACTCATAGTGCTGCAAATGTATAAAGTTTTTGTAAATGATAAGCCTATAATTATTACAGATTCTTCACAAAAGGATAAAAAATTTCTTACCTATTTTTTTGATGAGGTAATTATTGATGAAATTATTTATCGATTTAAAACTGAAAACATAAAAGGAGTTTACCTAATCACAAATAATTTAGAACAAGCTTGGCGTAATTTCAGAGAAAATTTTAAGGTAGTTAAAGCTGCTGGCGGATTGGTTTTTAACCAAAACAAAGAAATTTTATTTATTTATAGAGGTAATAAATGGGATTTGCCAAAAGGACGTGTAGAAGAAGGAGAGGAAATTGAAACTACAGCAATTAGAGAGATAGAAGAAGAATGTAGCGTTTTTAACTTAAAAATAGATTCTTTTTTAACAGCTACATATCATATATTTTATAAAAATAACAAAGCCAAGCTAAAAGAAACCTTTTGGTTTTTAATGCATACAGATTTTACAGGTAAACCTATTCCGCAAAAAGAAGAAGGCATCGTTGAAGCCGTTTTTAAAGACCATACAAGTACATTACAAGCATTACAAAACACTTTTGTAAATATTGGTTTGGTGTATGAAGCCTATCAAAAAGGATTGGATTAGCTTCTTTTTATGACATCATGTCATTTAATTCCTATTTATTTTTTAACATTTCTGCCAAAAACCCTTTTAAAAGCTATTGGCACACACTTTGCCTATTGATTACTCGTAAAATTGAATTAAAAATTAATACATATAATTATGAGTAAAATTATTGGAATAGATTTAGGAACAACAAACTCTTGTGTCTCTGTAATGGAAGGTAATGAGCCAGTTGTAATTCCTAATTCAGAAGGAAAAAGAACTACACCATCTGTAGTTGCTTTCGTAGAAGGTGGAGAACGTAAAATTGGAGATCCAGCAAAACGTCAAGCAGTTACTAACCCAACAAAAACAGTTTATTCTATTAAACGTTTTATGGGGAATAAATTTTCTGAATCTTCTAAAGAAGCAGGAAGAGTTCCTTATAAAGTTGTTAAAGGAGATAATGACACGCCACGTGTAGATATTGACGGACGTTTATATACGCCTCAAGAAATTTCTGCAATGGTATTACAGAAAATGAAAAAAACTGCTGAAGATTATTTAGGAACTTCAGTTGCAGAAGCAGTAATTACTGTGCCAGCATACTTTAACGATGCTCAAAGACAAGCTACAAAAGAAGCAGGTGAAATTGCAGGTTTAAAAGTAAGAAGAATTATAAACGAACCAACTGCAGCTGCATTAGCATACGGTTTAGATAAAGCAGATGAAGATAAGAAAATTGTTGTTTTTGATTTTGGAGGAGGAACACATGATGTTTCTATCTTAGAATTAGGAGACGGAGTTTTTGAGGTTTTAGCAACTGATGGAGATACGCATTTAGGTGGAGATGATGTAGATGAAAAAATTATTAACTGGTTAGCTGAAGAGTTTAAAGCAGAAGAAGCAATGGACTTACGTAAAGATCCAATGTCTTTACAACGTTTAAAGGAAGCTGCTGAAAAAGCGAAGATTGAATTATCTTCTACAACGTCTACAGAAATTAACTTACCTTATATTACAGCTACAGCAAGCGGGCCAAAACACTTAGTTCGTACGTTAAGTAGAGCAAAATTTGAGCAGTTAATTGACGATTTAGTAAAAAGAACAATTGAACCTTGTCAAACAGCATTAAAAAATGCAGACTTATCAATTTCTGAGATAGATGAAATTATCTTAGTTGGTGGTTCAACTCGTATTCCTGCTGTACAAGAAGCGGTTCAAAAGTTTTTCGGAAAATCACCAAGTAAAGGTGTAAATCCAGATGAGGTTGTTTCTTTAGGAGCAGCAATTCAAGGAGGAGTTTTAACTGGAGAGGTAAAAGACGTTTTATTATTAGACGTAACGCCATTATCTTTAGGTATTGAAACTATGGGGAATGTTTTCACAAAGTTAATTGATGCAAACACAACAATTCCTACAAAGAAATCGCAAGTGTTTTCTACAGCAGTAGACAACCAACCATCAGTAGAAATTCACGTTTTACAAGGTGAAAGAGCAATGGCTGCAGATAACAATACAATTGGTCGTTTCCACTTAGACGGTTTACCACCAGCGCAAAGAGGAGTTCCACAAATTGAAGTAACTTTTGATATTGATGCAAACGGAATTATTAAAGTTTCTGCATTAGATAAAGGAACAAACAAATCTCACGAAATTAGAATTGAAGCTTCTTCAGGTTTATCTGATGCTGAAATCGAAAAAATGAGACAAGATGCAGAAGCAAATGCAGAAGCAGATAAAGCTGCAAAAGAAACTGCTGAAAAAATTAATGGTGCAGACGGAATGATCTTTCAAACTGAAAAGCAATTGAAAGAATTTGGAGAAAAATTATCTGATGATAAAAAAGGTCCAATTGAAGCAGCATTAGTTGAATTAAAAGCAGCTCATGAAGCTAAAGATATTGCACAAATTGATGCTGCAATGGAAAAGATTAACGAAGCTTGGAAAGTAGCATCTGAAGAAATGTATGCAGCAGAACAAGCAGCAGGAGCAGGAGCACAACAAGGTCAACCAGAAGCAGCAAGTGCAGCAGATCAAGGAGACAATGTTGAAGATGTAGACTTCGAAGAAGTAAAATAATTTTTTAATTATTTATCATAAACAAAAACGCAATCATTAATTTGGTTGCGTTTTTTAATTCAATCTATTTTCTTTTGAAAACCTATAACAAAACCAATTTCTTTAAACATACTTTTTGCGAATTTACACAAGTGGATGATTTTCAGTTTCCAGAAAATACCAGCTATAAAAGTAAATCAGAGAGTTTGTATTTTTATACAGATGAAGGTGTTTATAGAAAATCGAATCATTGGGGAAGAGTAGCTAATTGCAGATGGAAATTAATAACTGAAGAGAAATATAAAAACCAAGAGATTGTTGTTGGTTTTGCTAAATGGAATGCTTTTTATCCAGTAAATTCAGCAGATAAAATCTTTTTTATTGAAGTTAATTTTGAGCAAAAAACAGTAAAAATTCAAACTAAAACAGCAAATACTACAAATTATTTATTTACATATTCTGAAGCTCAAAAAAGAATAAAACAGATTAATCATTTACTTAAAGATGATAAATGGGCGCAATATTTCGATTTAGAAATTAAAGAATTACAGTTTAAAGTTATTTCAGAGTTTATCAGTTCAAATAAAACTTTACAAGAAGTTAAAAAAGGATTTAATTAATTGCACACAAAAACTTCTCGATACAATTTTGATAAAAATCAAAATCACTCGAAGTGACAGTGTGTATAATCTTCCTAATAAATATACTGTCACTTCGAGTAAAATTCTTTTTTCAAGAATTTTGTATCGAGAAGTCTATAAAATTCAAACCTTTTTTATTTCAATCAATAAATTCATTTTCCGTAAATTTGCAATCTGAAATTTTAACAATCTAAAAGTCTAGAAACCCGAGATGAACATACCACAAACTAGTTTTCCAAGAGTTGTAATTATTGGAGGTGGATTTGCAGGTTTAGCTGCTGCAAAAGGACTTGAAAAACAAGAATTACAAGTTGTTTTAATTGATAAACATAATTACCACACATTTCAACCTTTATTATATCAAGTTGCCACAGGAGGTTTGGAACCAGATTCTATTGCTTTTCCATTAAGGAAACGTTTTAATGATGTGGAAAATTACTATTTCCGCCTTGCAGAAGTAACGAATGTTAATTCAGAAAAAAACGAAATTGAAACTACAATTGGTAGCTTAGAATACGATCATTTAATTATCGCAACAGGTTCTACAACTAATTTCTTCGGAAATAAAAATGTAGAAAACTTTGCAATGGAAATGAAATCAATTCCGCAATCTTTAAATATTAGAAGCTTAATTTTAGAAAACTTTGAAGAAGCATTGTTAACTTCAGATTTAGAAGAACGTAAAGCCTTAATGAACTTTGTTATTGTTGGAGGAGGGCCAACTGGAGTAGAGTTGGCTGGTGCTTTGGCAGAAATGAAAAAAGGAATTTTACCAAAAGATTATCCGGATTTAGATATTCGATTAATGAAAATTAATTTGATACAAAGTTCTGGTGAAATCTTAAAAGGAATGAGTGATAAAGCCTCAGAGAAAGCAGAAGATTTTCTTGTAAAGTTAGGTGTAGATGTTTGGAAAAATCTTCGTGTTTTAGATTATGATGGGAAAAAGGTAACCACAAATGGCGAAGATCATTTTAGAGCAGAAACTGTAATTTGGGCTGCTGGAGTTAAAGGTGAATCGGTTTCTGGTTTGCAAAACGAATGTTTAATTGAACGTGCAAATAGATTTAAAGTAGATGAATTTAACAGCGTTATAGGTTACAAAAACGTCTATGCTATTGGAGATGTTGCTTGTATGAAATCTGAAAAATATCCGTATGGTCATCCAATGATGGCACAACCTGCCATTCAGCAAGGAAGATTATTAGCTAAAAACATTCTCTTAGGTTTAAATGGGGAAAGTCTAAAAGAATTTGAATATAACGACAAAGGTTCAATGGCTACAATTGGTAGAAATAAAGCCGTTGTAGATTTACCAAAATGGAAATTTCAAGGAGTTTTCGCTTGGTTTGTTTGGATGTTTGTACACTTGTTTTCTTTAATAGGATTTAGAAATAAAGCAATTGTTTTTATGAATTGGGTGTATAATTACATTCGTTTTGATAGAGAAACGCGTCTAATTATTCGTCCTTATAAAAACAAGAATAAACATAGTTTTAAAGAGTAAATTACTATGAAAGTCACAAGAAATATTAAATGTCCAAACTGTGGTGTCTTTAACACAGATAGAGAATATTGTAAAAACTGTGATACACTTATTTCTGATAAAAAGAAAAGAGAGCTCAAAAAAATAGCTGTAGAACAAAAGCATATTGATGAGGTAATTCATGAAATGGAAAACCCAGGTTTTGCTAAAAGACTAAAAGCACATCCATTTTTGTTGTATAGAATTTTTGGTTGGATTTTATATTCAGTAATAACAGTTGTTAGTTTAATTGGAGCAGGTTTAGCTTGGTTTATAGCAATGGTTGCAGCTGGGTAAAATGAAAAAAACACTTTTATATTATTTTCTCTTTTCATTATTTGCTGGAACCTTAATTTATTTTCTGCAATACTTTTCAATTCCTTTACCAAGAATTATTCGTTTTTATGTGAACGATTTTTTAATCATTCCTATAGTTTTATATAGCTGTTTAAGAGTTTTAAAATGGTCTAAAAATGATAAAAACTACAGGTTGAGCTTACCAATAATTTTATACGTTTGTTTACTATATAGCGTTTTGTTTGAGTATGTTTTTCCAAAATATTTAGCAAGATATACCAAAGACTTTATAGATGTTATTGTTTATTTTGCAAGTGGATTGGTATTCTTCTATCTTCAAAAAGAAACCATCAATTAACCTAATTTTGTAATCAGGTTTAATTTAGAATTACTTATTACAATTCATCATTTAAAAATTACAACTCGGTATTTGTTTTTATTTTAAAAACTGATAACGCCACATCTTTGTATCATCAAAAACTCAAACTGATGAAACGTATACTATTTATTTTATTCACTATCTGTCAATTTTCATTAATTGCACAAACAACAATTTCAGGAAAAGTTACCGATAATAAAGGAATCGGAATTTTAGGTGCAAATATCTACTTAGACGGTACTTACGATGGAACTTCATCTGATGAAAATGGGAATTTTTCTTTTTCAACATCAGAAAAAGGAGTAAAAACATTAGTTGTTTCTTTTATTTCATTTGAAAACTTCACTAAAACATCGGATGTTTCTAAACTGAAAAATTTACAAATAAAATTAAGAGAAGATGTAAATACCTTAGACGCAGTAACTATAAATGCAGGAACTTTTGAAGCTGGAGATAACGCAAAAGTTACGGCTTTAAAACCATTAGATGTGGTAACAACAGCAAGTGCTTTGGGCGATTTTGTTGGCGCCTTGCAAACACTTCCAGGAACATCTACAGTTGCAGAAGACGGTCGACTTTTTGTGCGTGGAGGAGAAGCGGAAGAAACGCAAATTTTTATAGACGGAATTCGTGTTTTTACACCATACACGCCAACAACCAATAACATGCCCACTAGAGGTCGTTATTCGCCATTCTTGTTTAAAGGAATTACTTTTTCAACTGGAGGTTATTCTGCAGAATACGGACAAGCTTTGTCAAGTGTTTTGTTATTAAATACAATTGACGAACCAGTTGAAGAAAAAACCGATTTATCTTTTATGACAGTTGGTTTAGGAGTTGGAAACACCCAGATTTGGGGCAAAAGTTCGTTAAGTGTTAATATGTCTTATATTAATTTACAACCTTATTTAGAGTTGTTTCCGGATAGAAATAAGTGGAATAAACCGTATCAATCATTTAGCGGAGAAATGGTTTATAGATATAAATTTGACAATGATAGCATGTTAAAATTATACGGAGCGTTTAGTTACAGTGATTTTGATATCTTACAAGATGATATTAATTTTGATGATGGTTTGCACTTTGGATTAAAAAACAGAAATCTATATTTTAATACTTCATACAAGTCAAGACTTGGAAACGATTGGACAATTTCTGGTGGTGCAAGTTTTACAAACGATAATTCTGACATTGCAATAATTGAAGATGCTGTTAAGAATGATGAAAACTCGATGCATGTAAAAGTGAAGTTGAAAAATCGATTTTCAAATAGATTCAAACTTAACTTTGGCGCAGAGTATTTTACAACAGATTTTGATGAGAATTTTATTGGAAATACGGCAGGAAACTTTAACTACGGATTCGATAACAACATCTTTGGTGCTTTTGCTGAAACTGATATTTTCTTCTCCAAAAAGTTAGCTTCTAAAATTGGAGTTCGTGTAGAAAATTCAGATTTATTAAATCAGTTTACCGTTTCTCCAAGAGCTTCATTGGCTTATAAATCAGGGGAAAATTCTCAATTTTCATTGGCTTATGGACGTTTTTATCAAAATCCGAAAAGTGAATATTTAAAGTTTAGTGACAATTTTGAAGCTGAAAATACTTCGCATATTATTGCTAATTATCAATATGTAAAAAATAATCAAATTTTTAGAGTGGAAGCCTATTATAAAGATTACAAAGACTTGGTTAAATATGATACCGATTTTGTAGATCCAAATACTAATTTTTCGAATAACGGAAATGGATTTGCAAAAGGAGTTGATGTTTTTTGGAGAGATGGAAAGAACATTAAGAATTTAGAATATTGGGTTTCGTATTCTTATTTAGATACAAAACGAGATTATAGAAATTATCCAGTAAAAGCAAGACCTAATTTTGCGTCGCAACACAATTTATCAATCGTTGGTAAATATTGGATGGAAGACTGGAAAAGTCAAGTTGGTGTAAGTTACAGTTTTGCTTCTGGGAGAAATTATACCAACCCGAATAAAACAGGATTTTTAAATCAAGAAACTAAGAATTACAATTCTGTAAGTTTAAATTGGGCGTATTTATTAAGTCAACAAAAAATACTGTATTTCTCAGTAAACAATGTTTTAGGTACACAAAATGTGTTTGGCTATAATTATAAAGATACACCAAATATGAGCGGTTCTTTTGAGCGTCAGGCAATTGTTCCTTCCGCTGATAGATTCTTTTTTGTAGGTTTATTTTGGACAATTAGTGATAACAAAAAAGACAATCAATTAAAGAATTTGTAGGTTAATTTACGATTCAGAAACTTAAAACGACAGTTCGGTTAGAATTATATTTTTAAGGATGAAAAAGAGTAGATATTTGAATTATCAATTAAAAAACAACAATATGAAACGTATTATTATAGTAACAGTATTAGCACTAATTTTTACAGGAACAATTACTGCACAAGGTCAATATGAAAAAGGAATGGAAAAAGCATTTGCAATGTGGGAAGCAGGAAAAATGGATGAAGCATCTCAACTTTTTGAGCGAATTTCAAAAGCAGAAAAAGACAATTGGTTGCCATCTTATTACGCAGCAACTGTAGAGATTTTAGGAAGCTTCGGATTAAAAGATGAAGCAAAACTAACTGCTAAATTGAATAAAGCACAAGGGTTTTTAGATGAAGCAAAATCAATTTCAGAAAATAATCCTGAAATTATAATTACGCAAGCATTCTTAAATTTAGGATATATTGCTTTTGATGGTCAAAAATATGGAATGACTTTATCTGGAAAGAATAATCAATTGTATGCAAAAGCATTAGAGATTGCGCCAAACAACCCAAGAGTTCTTTTAGGAAAAGCGGAATGGGGAATGGGAACTGCGCGTTTCTTTGGTCAATCTTTAGAACCTTATTGTAAAGATATTAAACGAGCAATAGAGCTTGGTAAAGTAGAAAAAGTTACAGAAGCATTTTACCCTAGATTTGGTGTTGAAAGAGCTGAACAAGTTTTAAAACAGTGTGAAGGAAAATAGTATTAAATCATCTCAAATAACTATTTTTACTGCTTCAATATAAATTTAAACAGATGGCTTTTAAAGCAGTGCTTTTTGATATGGACGGTGTAATTGTAGATACAGAACCTTTACACAAACAAGCCTATTTTTTAATGTTTAAAAAAGTAGAGATTGTCGTTTCTCAAGAATTGTACAATTCTTACACAGGTCAATCTACAATTGATATTTGTAAGGATTTAGTAAAGAAATTTAATTTAACCTTAGAAGCTAAGGAATTGGTAGCCTATAAAAGAGCCTTTTTTAAAGAGCTCTTTTTTTCTGATACCAACGATTTACAATTGTTAGATGGCGTTTTAGATTTAATTAAAAATTATTATAACAACGGAATTACCTTAGTATTAGCGTCTTCTGCTTCTATGGTTACCATTAATAATGTTTTTAATAAGTTTGATTTGAATCAGTATTTTAAAGGAAAAATTAGCGGAGCCGATTTAAAAGCATCTAAACCACACCCAGAAATTTTTATAAAAGCGGCGGAAATAGCTGGTTTTAAGAGAGAAGAATGTATTGTAATTGAAGATTCTACAAACGGAATAAAAGCGGCTTACGATGCAGGAATTTACTGTGTAGCCTATAAAAGTGAACACTCAAAAGCACAAGATTATACCTTAGCTCAAAAAGTGATTTCTGATTATAGGGAAATTAGGTTTGAGGTTATGGAGAAGCATTTTTAAAGTTTTTTAGGCTTTCTGTTGTTTTTGTAGTAATTCTTTAATTAATTGTTCAGCGATGGGTTCATTACTGCGTTTTAATTCTTCAATTATTCGTTTAATGGTTTCTGGAGAATCTTTTTCTTTAGGTATTGGCAGGAAACTTTCTTCAGGCGCCAATGAGAAAAACAATTTATCTGACCATTCATTTCTCTCAAAATCAATAACTAAATGAACTCGATCTACGGTACCTGAATTCTTAACACTATGTACGTAATTAACATTCGTGTACCAGCATTCTCCGGCTAGCATTTTTAATTCTGTACCATCTAGAAGAAATTGGACATCAGAATTTGTAATGATTGGTATGTGTAATCGAAAATTTCCATCCTCATACCCTAACTTATGATCTCTGTGTGGTTTAATTTCAGCATCAACACCTAGTCGCAAAATACGAGCAGTAAGTATTGGCAACTTAAAAGAGTCAATAACCTCTTTAAAATAGTGACATTTTTTAAGTATTAATGTTTCCGATATAATTGAATTAGAATTTGAAAGCGCAAAAATATTAGATTCATTTCCATCAACGGCATAAAGTGAAATCACCTTCCAATCTCCAGTATATCCCGTAGTGTTAAAGTGTGAAACCCATTTTTTATCAAAAATTAATGATAAATCATGGACAAGTTTTTCTGTGTCAAACTGAAAAGGGAGTTTTAAATACTTGGTTCTATTTTGCATAATCATTCTTAAGATTATTAGACGTTTTTAATGAAACACAATGTAAAAAAAAATATACTAATTTTTAATATTATATATTCAGCGTTAGCGAAGTTACTTAATAATGGGTCTAGAAACAAACAAAACTATTTGCCATAATTTTTAATCTGTATAATCTGTGCAGCAATACTAACTGCAATTTCTTCAACGGTTTCACTTTTTATAGAGATTCCAATTGGTGCGTAAATCGTGTTTAATTCTTCTTGTGTAAAACCTTCTTTTAGTAAAACTTCCCACATGGTTTTTAGTTTTGCTTTGCTGCCTAAAACGCCTAAAAATTTATAATCGTTTTTAAGAAGTTTACTTAAAACTAATTTATCATCTGTGTATTTGTTGGTCATTATGGCAACATAACTTGTGTTTCCTTTTGTAATGTAGTTGTTTATTTTTTCATAGTTAATAACCATTTTTTTATTAGCAAACGTGTTGTTTTTTAACGTGTTTAAGTTTTTTCTATTATCAAAAACAACTACGTAAAAACCAAGTTTTATAAACAGTTCAGAAACAGCAACACCAACATGTCCGCCACCAACAATGTACAAGGTTTCTTTAGAACCAATGTGTTCTTCAAAAAACCAATTTGTAGTTGAGGTTATTTGGTAATCAAATCGGTTTTCTAAAATTTTATGGGATAAATCAAAAGAATTGGGTGTTAACCTTAATGTTCTTTTTTCGCCATTTTTAAGGCAATTTAAAATATCTCTAACAACGGAAATGTGCTTGTTGTCTAAACAGTGAAAAGCTACGGTTTGTTCACCAGAACAAATCATACCAGAGCCGTCTTTTATATTTCCTTTATGTATTTGTTTCTTTATAAATGTTGGCGATTTTTCTTCTGTTAATAAACGTTGCGCTTCTTCAACCAGAGAAAATTCCATAACGCCGCCACCAATGGAGCCAAATATAAATCCGTCTTGTGCAACCAACATTTTAAACCCTTTTCTACCAGGCGAACTTCCGTGGTTTTCAATAACGGTTAAAACATATATTTTTTGATTGTCTTTGAGTTTATTTAGTATGTGTTGCCAGAAAATCATTGAAAAATTGTTTCACTTAATGCGTAATAAATAGCCATTATTGCAGAGAAAACAGCACTTGTAAGAAAACGCCAATTGAGTTTTATTTTATTCTGAATTAAAAAATTTGCAATAAAAGAAATCGGAATATTCACTAAAAAAGACAAACAGGCTATTTCTAATAAATTGAAATTGATATCATAAAAATTACCTGAAAATAGTTTTATAAAAGCCAAATGCCTAAAAATCCACAGTGGATTAAAATACGCAATTGCCAATCCAGTTTTTGATAATGTTTGTTTAATTCCAGAAAGTTGTACCGTTTTTTTATCAATCCAAGCAAAATAATTCGGAATTTCAAGAGCATAAATAGTTGCGCCAACTAATATCATTCCTAATAATCTATAAATAGAGAATTCGTTTAGTAAAATAGCGGCAATAGTATCTCCAGCGCTATAGATTATAGCGCCTTTTAATACGTTTTGTTTTGTGAGTTGTAGTTGGATAGGATTGTAATTTTAAATGCTAATTATTCGGCTTCTCGTATAAAGCTATTAACACTTTTTCGGGTGTAAATGGTGCATGAAATTTCAATGTATAATTAGGGTTGAATTCCTTTACCGCTTGTTGAATAGCGAAATAAGTTCCAATTCCATACATTAAAGGAGGTTCTCCAACAGCTTTAGATTTTTTAATTGCCAAGTCGTTTCCTTCCGTTTCTAACGGAATTGTCTCAATGGTTTTTGGTGCAGAAAATATGTCTGGGACTTTATACGTAGATAACGCATTCGATAATAATTTGCCATCAGCATTATACGAAATTTCTTCCATGGTCATCCAACCAATTCCTTGCGCCAAAGCACCTTCAACTTGACCAACATCAATACCTAAGTTCATAGATTTTCCAAAATCGTGCACAATTTTTACGCTATCAATTTCATAAATTCCACGTAAACAATCTACAGTAACCGTTGTTATTGCAGTTCCATATACATGATACGCAAAAGGATGTCCTTTTTCTTTGCTCTTATCAAAATGAATAATTGGCGTTGCGTAATGCGCGTTTTCCGTAAGTGCAACTCTTTCTAACATTGCTTGCGCAACTACATCTTCCCAAGAAAGTGTTGTTTTTTTATCATTCTGAAAAACAAAATCATCTTTAAAAGAAATATTTTTTTCTTCGGATGAAAGCATCGTAGCAGCTACTTTTGTTAATCTTTCAATTAAAGAATTACATGCCATTTCTACCGCTTTTCCGTTTAAATCTGCCGTAGAACTTGCCGCAGTTGGCGAGGTATTTGCAACTCTGGTTGTGTTGGTTGTTTCTAATTTTACTTTATTGGCAGTAATTCCTAAAATATCTTGGGCAACTTGCAACATTTTGGTATTTACACTTTGACCCATTTCCACAGCGCCAGTAGAAACGCCAACACTTCCGTCTTGATAAATATGAATTAATGCTCTCGCATGATTCATTGGTGTGTTGGTAAATGAAATTCCGAATGCAATTGGCATCAACGAAATTCCTTTTTTATACAATTGATTTTCTTTGTTAAAAGCTTCAATTTCAAACTCTAATTTCTCTAGTTCAAATTTCTCTTTTGCAGAAAACCAAGCCTTTTTTGCTTGTACTTCAGTTGCAACTTGCCCGAAAGAGAATGTATCTTTTTCATCAAACAGATTTGCTTCTTGAATTAAGCGTCTATTGATGTTTAATTTATCTGCAACAGCAGCAATGGCACTTTCTATAACAAACATTCCTTGTGGACCACCAAAACCTCTAAACGCTGTGTTTGGCGGTAAATTTGTTTTGCAACTGTAAACGGTTGTTGCCACATTGGGAACAAAATAACTGTTGGTTGCGTGGAACAAAGTTCGTTCTGCAATTGCTGGAGATAAATCTGCGGCAGCTCCAGAATTTTGTAGGAACTCAACTTCAAAAGCTTTAATTTTTAAGTCTTTTGTTAAGCCTATTTTATAGAATGAAGAATAGGGATGACGTTTCCCTGTCATTCGTAAATCATCATGACGATTTAGTATATATTTTACAGGTTTGTTTAAATGTTTCGTAGCAACTGCGGCCATAACTGCCCAAGGTGTTGCTTGATCTTCTTTGCCGCCAAAACCGCCTCCAAGTCTTGTTACATCAACTTCAATTTTATGCATAGAAACGCCTAAAACACGTGCTGCTATTTTTTGAACAGCTGTTGGTCCTTGCGTAGAAGAAATCAGTTTTATATTACCATTTTCTTGTGGAATTGCATAGCAACCTTGTGTTTCTAAATACAAATGTTCCTGCCCGTTAGAAAAAGTTTCTCCTTCAAAAACGTGTTCACAATTTTTAAATGCTTCCGTTGAATTTCCGAGTGAAAAAGAACGAGGAGCATTAATAAAACTACCTTTTTCTTTTGCTTCTTTTGCTGTTGTAATTACAGGTAATTCTTCAATTTCTATGCTAATTAATTTACGTGCTTTTTTAGCAATAGCTTCACTTTCTGCAACGATAAAAGCAATAGGTTGTCCCCAAAAATGGACTTCATCTTCCGCCCAAAGTGGTTCGTCAGGAAGAATTCCTCCAATTTGATTTTCGCCTACAATATCTTTATATGTAAATATTTTCTCAACACCTTCAAGCGCTTCCGCTTTTGTGTAATCTACCCATTTTATTTTTCCGTGTGCTTTTGGCGAGTCAAAAACCAAGCCGTATAAAGTATCTTTTCTTGTAATTACATCATCTACAAAAAGAGATTCGCCACGAACATGTGTAAAACTGTCTATGTTTTTCATTGTTTTCATTAGGCGATTAATTTTTGAAGTTCAACTTTAGTAGGAAATAACTCAATAAAATGCGCAAAGAATAATTGTTTTGCAAGTAACCTTTTGTATGCTGAAGTTCCACGAACATCACTAATAGGAGCGATTTCTGATTGTAAAATAGCCTCAGCCTCTTTAATAGTTTTGTTGTTTATTTCTTTTCCGACTAAAAAGGCACCTGTTTTATATAAGTATTTTGGAATTGCCGCAACACCACCAACGGAAAAATGTGCGTCGGTAACGGTGTTCTTTTCAATAGTTATGCTTCCTGCGGAATTTACGCTAGCAATATCTAAATGTGTTCGTTTACTTACTTTTTCAAAATTGAAAAAAGTATTTTTTGTAGGAACAGGAAAAGAAATTGAAGTTAAAATTTCGTCTTCTTGTAAATCGTATTTTTTATAGTTTTGATGAAATTCTTGAAACGGGATTGTTCTTTCTAATCCGTTTTTATCTTGAATTGTAAGTATTGAATTTAATGCCAAAAAGAAAATAGACATATCTCCAATTGGTGATGCATTTACAAAGTTTCCGCCAAGAGTTCCCATGTTTCTAATCTGTTCAGAAGAAACTAGTTTTAAAAATTGCTTTAGTTTTGGGAAAAGTGTTTTTAATTGCAAACTTTCATCCATGTTTGTAACGGTTGCATTTGCGCCTATTGAGCAAATTCCGTTAGAAAAAATAATGTTTTTTAGGTCTTTTTGTGCTGAAATTAGCTGAACGTTTTCCTCTGATAAATCATCTGCATAACGAACATATAAGTCAGTTCCGTTTGCCACTTTTGTTCCTTTTAAAGACTTCTCGACTGCGCTCGAAGTGACATCTAGGAACATTTGTAGTTTCGATGGAATCTCTTCAAAATAATTAGGAATGAAACCTTCTTGTATCAACCAAGCTATTTTATTATTTTCATCTTTTTGAAGTAGTTTTTCTTCAATTTCAAAACCTGCTTTTTCAATGGATTTATAACCTGTACATCTACAAATGTTTCCGCTAACAGCATTATTACAAGTTTTGTTTTTATCGTTTTCTAAAGCAAAACCAGTCATAGAAACCACAAAGCCTGGAGTACAAAAACCACATTGTGTTGCGTAATTATTGCTCATTGCTTCTTGCGCACTATTCAATTTTTTTGGAAGATTAATTCCTTCAATAGTTACAATATGTTTACCGTGTGCGTTACCTAACGGTGAAATGCAAGAAGTAATACTTTGGTAGTTAATTTTATCATTGTTTAACTCGCCAACCAAAACGGTACAAGCGCCACAATCTCCTTCGCGACAACCAATTTTTGTGCCTTTTAACTGTTGGTTTTCTCGAATAAAATCGAGCAGAGTAACTCCAGTTTTCTCTGAAGTTTTTATTGTTTTATTATTAAGTATAAATTGTATCATAAGTATAATAGCAAGGTAGTAATTTTTAAAATAAAATCAAGATTAGTTTTGTTTTCGTAAAACTATAATAATGCAAAACCGTCTCGAAATACGAGACGGTTTTTTAAAAAGGGGACCTGAAACAAAAGGGGACTACAAATTTTATTATTTTTTACTGAACGGATTAAATGAGATTCCTACATTAAAATAACCAGTCATATCTTGATCGTTTTCATATATGTAATCTTTATTTGGCTCTCCTTTTTCAGTTAATCTATTACTAATGTAATTAACTAAACCACCTTTAAATGTTGCAATTACATTGTCGGTTATTTTATGTTCATAGGTTAAGCCGCTTTTTAATTCGAGTTGACTATATTCAAAAACGGAAGGAAAATTAGGAGCATCAACATTTACGTAAAATCCATTTCCGCCAAATTCTGCACCTACTGATAAACGTCCTTTTGTAGCAATTGGTTTTCTAAATAGAATTCGTTGTGGTAAGATAAAATCGAACTCCCAATCAGAGTTTTTAAATTTATGATTGTAAGAAAATGTTGGAAAAAACGGAATTTGTGCTGTTGGATCTACAAAAACTATTAAACCAGTTGTAATAGTTGTGTTTGCTGTTCTTTTTAAAATTATTGAAGCGCCAATTAATCCTTTTATTCGTTCTAATCCTTTTTCATTTCCATCAATAATTAAACTGGCGTTGTAAATTAATGGTTTTTTAAAAAGGCTAGAAAAAAGCGTTGTGCTAATTGCTCCAGAAATTTGATGAAAATCTGCTGTTTCATTTTGATTAAAAGCAGCAGTAGTAGAAACGTTTTCTATATTTTTGAAATCAAATTGATGATAAGCATAATTAGCCGAAGCAGTAAATGTCCATTTTTTGTATTTATAAAAGGGAATATTTGCAGAAAAATTTATTCTTTTCTGGTTCTCAATAGTACCTGTTTGAAAATTTTCATCAAATAACTTTGAATCAAAATCTCTTGCAAAAGCATTTTCGTATTCAATATTAAAAGTTCTAGCTCTTGGAAATTCTGCTCTAATAATGCTATCGGCCTCTTTTTTAAACTCGTTATTCTTTTTTTGTGAAAAGGAGAATGTAGAAATAGATATAAAAGTAATGAATATTATTAATCGTGTCATGTTTGTTGTTCTTTTTTGTTTAAATTTCTTGTTCATTTTTATTTTTAAAAACCAGTGTTCTGTGAGGAAAAGGAATTTCAATTCCTTCTTTATCAAATCGATTTTTTATAGATTCATAAACATCGCATTTTAATACAAATGCAGATGGAAAATCTGCCGCCCAAGCCCAAGCTCTTATTGTTACGGCAGAGTCGCCAAGACTTATTACTCTTATAATTACTTTTTTAACATTATTATATTTATCTAACTCGCTTCTGTTGTCAATTAAATTTGGGTGAGATTCACATTCTTCTCTAATAATATGTTTTGCAAGACTTATATCGCTATCATAAGAAATTCCAATTTCTACCCATTGGCAACATTTTAATTCACCAAGATTGTAATTAATTACTTTTTCTTTGTTAATAATTGCGTTTGGAATAACAATCATTTTGTTTTCATAATTCCTTATAACAGTATGTCTTAAAGTGATATCTGTAACTTCACCTACCATTTCATTACTTATTTTGATAACATCATGTACTTGAAAAGGTTTAAAAATGATGATAAAAAAACCACCAACTAAATTAGCAAGTGCTTCTTGAGATGCAACACCAATTATTACGGCTAAAATACCAGCGCCACCAACTGCGGTTTGTGCTAAACCTCTAAGAGTAGGGAATATATAAGCTGCCAATGCAATACCTATTATTAGTATTGAAAATGTACTTACATATTTTAAGAATTTATATTAAGTTGGATTTTCTTTTTCTTTAATTTTCTTTTTTATAGTTCTATTAAAGATTGTATTAGAAAATTTAATAGATATTATTGTAAATACTGAAACAAACGCCAACCATGCAATTGTTTTAATATTGTCAGTTATAAAAGCATAATTAGATTTTTCAACAAAAAAATAGGCTAAAAATAATAAGACAAAAAGGATGATAAATATTTTTAATATTCGTCTTATTAAAACAATAAAAGAGAAGTCTTCATAACCTTTTGCTGAGGCTTTATTTATTAGTTTTTTTGAGCCCTTGTCAATAAATAGATATAAAAAGACTGCTGGAATTAATATTCCAAGCAGCCAAGTTATTTGAAGGGAATGTTGTTTTAAAAAATCAATCATGTTTATTAGAATATTTTACTAGGATTTCTTGTAGTGTGTTTGGTTCTGAATTAAAAGAACTAAGTTGGTTTAAAAAAAAAGGCTTATTTTTTCCAGTTATCAATCAGTTTAATACTTTCTCTTATAAAGTATTCCATAAATTCATTTAAATCTTTTAATTGATTGTTAAAATCTTCATTTTTAGTAGATCTGTTTTTAATTATTTCAGACAGTATATCTCTATAATGGTTTAAGCCTTGCATATCTTTTTTAAATAACTCTTTCCATTGGTCTAGCTTAGAATAAAAATATCTTTTTCTGTCTCCAGGTTTTGTTTTATAACCTATTCTATTAAGTGTTAAAAGCATGTTTATTGCATTGCTAGTTGCACTTTTACTTAGGTGTAATGCTTCTTTTATTTGATCAAAACTTAAATGTAATTCCTCAGAAATTGTAAGTAAAGCATTAACTCTAGCTGCAGCTGGTGTTAAGCCCATTTGTTCTTGGATTACTCCAAAGCTTTCAATAAGGTCTTTTTGTTTTTCTGATAACATCTTTAAAAATTCTAATGCAAATATATGAAGTTTTTTTAGTTCTGTTTTTAGAGAACTAAAATATAATATAAAAAGCACTAACAACAATCAGTGCTTTTATAAAAGAAAAATAAATTATTTTACATTGAATAGAAAAATTGCTCACTAGCAATTTTACCATTATGTACTTCAAAAACGCAAACTTCTTCCATTTGTTGTCTTCCTCTATCTTTAAAAGTTATGTCAAAAGTCATTTTAGAAGAAAAATGATTTCCTGCTACTATTGGTTCTGAAATTTCATTAGAATGAAATTCGGCTATATTGTCTAGCCATTCTTTACTTTTGTTCCAAACATTTTGCTTTCCAGAAACTAATTCTCCAGCTGGGTAACCTGGCATTTCTTTACTAACTATATTGTCTGCGTATAATTCAGAAACACATTCTAAATTTTTTCCTTGTTGGCACATTTCTAACCATTTGTTTGCTACTTCCTGTGTATTCATAACTTAATTAAATTTAAAAATTTCAGATTTAAAGTTAGCAAAAAAATAATAGAGTAGTAGTTTAAAGAAAATGTTTAACAATTTTTTTGCTATCAGGTTTAGTTAAAGAATACCAATAATCAACTAACTCACCGTTTTTGTTTACAAGGTATTTCTGAAAATTCCATTTTACGGTAGAATTCTTTTTACCATTTAATTCTTTAGAGGTTAACCAAGAATATAAAGGATGTTGATTGTCTCCTTTTACATCAATCTTTTCAGTAATTAAAAAAGTAACACCGTAATTTACTTCGCAAAATTCTTCTATTTCTTCTGAGGTACCTTTTTCTTGTTGTCCAAACTGATTGCACGGAACGCCAACAACCACTAAATCACTGTAAGTATCATTTAATTCTTGTAGTGCCTTGTACTGTGGTGTAAATCCGCATTTAGAAGCAACATTTACAAAAAGTATGTTTTTTCCTTTAAAAACAGAAAAGTCTACAAGTTTACCTTGCAGACTTTTAATTTTTATATCGTAAATAGATATATTTTCTTTCATATTTTTATGACGTTAAAGGTTTTCCTTTTAGTCGTTTTTCAATACGTTGTTTAATAACTGTTAAACGTTTCATAATATCCATTATTTCTGCGTCCTTAGTTTCTTTGTAAACTTCATTTAAGCTTAAAATTAGGTCTTTTACCTCTCTAGATGCTAGTATTCTATCACTAGTTGTAGGGAAACTAAATTTTCTATTTTCAAACTCTAAAGCTTTGTCTATCAATTTCATAGATTCTTTTTTTAATAATTTTACTTTCAATTTAAAGTTGGTAAGTTGAAAGATTTAACACGTAAATATAAAAATGTTTAGTTAAAAAGCAAATTTTTATACCAGAAAAATAACTTACATGTTAAATTACATGAAAAATCCAGCTTAAAAAAGCTGGATTTTAAGTCGGGGTGGCAGGATTCGAACCTGCGACCTCCTCGTCCCAAACGAGGCGCGATGACCGGGCTACGCTACACCCCGAAAAATATAAATTTCGGACTGCAAAGATACATCTTTTATTAACTTTACAAACTATTTTTGGTTTAAATTATTAAGTGTAAGATTACTTTTTCTTATCGTCTAATTGTCAAAAGATATTCACAATAAATCTTTTAAAAGGTAAAAAAAATTACATTTGTAATCGTTTAAAATAAGAACTCGAATATGTCAGATACAATAGAAAGAATAAAATGCTTAATTATAGGTTCTGGACCTGCAGGTTATACTGCAGCAATTTATGCTGCAAGAGCAGATATGAAGCCTGTTATGTATACAGGAATGCAAATGGGAGGTCAATTAACAACAACTACAGAAGTTGATAATTATCCAGGATATCCAAACGGTACAGATGGAACTGCGATGATGAATGATTTACAGAAACAAGCAGAACGTTTTGGTACCGAAGTTCGTTTTGGATTGGTTACTAAAGTTGAGTTAAGCGACAAAGTTGGCGGAATTCATAAAGTAATTGTTGATGAGTCTAAAGAATTAGAAGCAGAAACAGTGATAATTTCAACAGGTGCAACCGCAAAATATTTAGGTTTAGAAAGTGAACAACGTTTAATTGGAGGTGGAGTTTCTGCTTGTGCAACTTGCGATGGATTTTTCTATAAAGGACAAGATGTAATTGTTGTTGGAGCAGGAGATACCGCAGCAGAAGAAGCTACTTATTTAGCTAATATCTGTAATAAAGTTACTATGTTGGTACGTAAAGATCACATGCGTGCTTCAAAAGCAATGCAACATCGCGTTAATAAAACGGGAAATATTGAAGTTTTATACAATACGGAATTAGATGAGGTTTTAGGTGAATCTGTTGTAGAAGGTGCTCGCCTTGTAAATAATCAAACAAAAGAGAAACACGATATTGCTATTACAGGTGCTTTTATTGCCATTGGTCATAAACCAAATTCAGATTTATTTAAAGGTGTTTTAGATATGGATGAAGTAGGTTATTTAATCACCAAAGGGAAATCTACCAAAACAAATTTACCAGGAGTTTTTGCCGCCGGTGATATTCAAGATAAAGAATACAGGCAAGCGGTTACAGCAGCGGGAACAGGTTGTATGGCAGCTTTAGATGCAGAGCGTTATTTAGGAGCTTTAGAGTAAGCTTTTAATTTACATTATATAAAAAAGAGATTGCGAAAGCTGTCTCTTTTTTGTTTTGTGTATATTTTTTTTGAAGCTAATTCCAGCTTTCCGTTATATCTTTTGCTGAAAAAGCAAAAGGATGCCACTTCAATCTGGGCTAAACGTACTTGCCAATTAATTGCTGAATATTATTTTAGTATTTCCTAATTATTGTTTAAATCTTCTATTGCATAACAAAAATTAAAGAATTATATTTACGTGAAAACAGTAATCTAAAAAGTATTTTATCCTGTTAAATTTACGGGATATAAGTAATAAAAGTTACTATAAAACGAGTTAGCAAAAATTAAAATGAAAAAATCTCCATTCAATAACTTAACGCAACAAATAAAATTTATTTTTATAAACCTAATTTTATTATTAACTCTATCTAATTGTTCAACAACAAGGATAAATGGCGGGAAAATAATTTCAAAAAATATTCCTTTTTATTTTGACAATTGTTGCTTAGCTACTCTTATAAAAGGAAATGGGAAAATAGAAGTTTATGAAAAAAAACTAAAAATAACCATTGAAAAAGGTAGTATAAAAATCAATCCAAAATTTAATAACAAGACTTATACTGTTGGAGAAATCTTTTTAAGTTTAGGAAGATATACTAATAAGGAAAAAGGAAATTGGACAATTTATAATCATAGTGAACCAATAAATATTGGAAAAACAATTAATTCTTTGAAAGACTCCATTGATATCTCAAAACTAAAATTTGAAATACCTTATTATGACAAATATATGGACTTAAGAAATTCTTGGATTGTTATAACTACAGCAGATGAAAAAAGGAATGGTTTTAATCACTCACATTCAATAAATAAATTTCAAAGATATAACTGAAAACAAAAAACTTTTGCTAACAACGGATATAACAAATAGAATTTTACTTTTTTTTTAAACAAATCACCATAAAAAAAATCCCAAGCAAAAGCTTGGGATTTTTCAATTTTATAAATATGTATTTTAAACTTCAACAGAAGCTTTCATAGATTTTCTATAAATAAATTTGTTAAAAATATTTCTTTTACCAAAGTTATTCATAGATTTAGCATTGATGAATTTTCCGAAAAGTATTTTACTAACACCAAAGTATTCATATTTATTTCCATCAGTAAAAGTAACTTCTAACAACATACTTTTATGATGCCAATCAGCTACTTGAAATTCAGTAATTGTAGTTTTATAAGCGTCTAAATTAGCTTCCTTAGTTTCAGGAGCAATGCTTACTAAAAAATGATAACCATCAATAATTTGAGTACTCATAACATCTGCTTCTTCCTTTTTATCTTCGTCAGTAAACTTGTCTGGGTGCCATTGCTTCACTAAACCTCTGTAGGTTTTCTTTAATTCTTTCAAATCAATAGCTCCTTCTACGTTAAAAAGTTTTTTGTATTGTTTTATGCGTTTCATCTGTATGTTTTCAAATTTCGTGCAAAAGTATTGATATTTAATTAATTATAACGCGTTATTTTAGTTTTGTTTACATAAAAAAACCGCTTCTCTTCAGAAGCGGTTTCAAACAAACAACTAAATTCTAAAACCTTTAAAAGTTTAAGAAAATCTTTATGTCAATATTCAGTATTCAGTATTCAGTATTCAGTTGCAGTTTGCAGTTGTGAGACTGAATACTGCTACTGCAAACTGCCTACTAAATTTAGAAGCAGTACTTGTTTTCTGCTGTTAATTTTTCTGCAATAGAATTACGTAATGCAACTACATTAGGATGGTTTGCGTATTTAGTAAAACGCTTTAACCCCATTAATAACATACGTTGCTCATCACCTTCAGCAAAAGAAACAATACCTTCTTTTCCGTTTTTAGTAATAATATCTACAGCGTTGTATAAGTATAATTTTGCCATTGCAATTTGTCCTGCTTGTGCATCTTCTCCAAAACGTTTTGCGTTTTTCTCAGCACGTAAGATGGTTGATTCTGCCATGTATACTTCATTTAAAATGTTAGCAGCCGCCATTAATAATTGTTGGTGCTTGTCTAAATCTGGTCCAAATTTCTGAATTGCAGAACCTGCAACCATTAAAAAGACTTTCTTTAATTTAGCAATCATCTCTTTTTCTTCAGCAAATAAAGCTGAGTAATCTGGCGTATCAAAAGAAGGAATTCCCATTAATTCATTTCCAACAGCAGTTGCTGGTCCTAATAAATCTACGTGCCCTTTCATTGCTTTTTTCACTAACATACCAACAGATAACATTCTGTTAATTTCGTTAGTTCCTTCGTAAATACGAGCAATTCTTGCATCTCTCCAAGCAGCTTCCATAGGCGTTTCTTCAGAGAATCCCATTCCTCCAAAAATCTGAATTCCTTCATCTGCACAAGCTTGTACATCTTCAGAAACAGTTACTTTTAAGATAGAACATTCAATTGCATATTCTTCTACACCTTTTAATTCTGCTTCAGAATGAGAATTTCCTGCTTCTAAACGCATTGCAATTCTATCTTCAATATTTTTAGCAGCTCTATAACTAGCAGACTCACCTGCATAGGTATTTGTGGCCATTTCAGCTAATTTTGCTTTAATAGCTCCAAAGTTTGCAATAGGAGTTTTAAATTGTTTTCTTTCTGTTGCGTATTGTAAAGCAGTAGTTGTAACTCTTCTTTGAGAATCTAAACAAGCTGCGGCCAATTTAATACGACCAACGTTTAATGCGTTTACGGCAATTTTAAATCCACCACCTCTTACAGATAACATATTTTCTGCAGGAACAACAGTATCACTATAAAATACTTGACGTGTAGAACTTGCTCTAATACCTAATTTATGTTCTTCTTCACCTAAAGTAATTCCGTTTGGATTAGCTGGGTCATATTCTACAATAAAACCAGTAATGTTTTTATCGTCTTCAATACGAGCAAAAACGATCATCAAATTACAGAAACCTGCATTTGAAATCCACATTTTTTGTCCGTTGATTTTATAGGATTTACCATCTTCAGATAAAGTTGCCGTGGTTTTTCCTGAATTTGCATCAGATCCTGCACCTGGTTCTGTTAAACAATAAGCGCCCATCCACTCACCAGTAGCAAGTTTAGTAACGTATTTTTTCTTTTGCTCTTCAGTTCCGTATAAAGTAATTGGCATTGTACCAATTCCTGTATGCGCACCAAAAGCAGTACTTAGAGAACCATTTCCGCTTGAAATATACTCACAAGTAAGCATTGTAGAAACAAAGCCCATTCCTAATCCACCATATTCTTCAGGAACAGCAACACCTAAAAAGCCAAGTTCTCCAGCTTTTTTCATTACTTCTTCAGTAAGTTTGTAATCTTTAGCTTCAAAACGCTCTCTGTGTGCAACTATTTCACGTTCTGTGAATTCTGTTACAGCTTCTTTCATCATTAGTTGTTCTTCTGAAAAATCTTCAGGAGTAAACACGTCTTCACAAGCAGTTTCTTTTACTAAGAATTGCCCACCACGTAAAATGTCTTTGTTTGTAGTTTCAGTACTCATTTTATTTTATATTTTATTATTTGTCAGTTCGAGCGCAGTCGAGAACTATGTTTAAGTGTCTGGAATATTAAGGTCTCGACTGCGCTCGACCAGACATAATTTATTTTAGTTTAGAAATTCAAAAATTCCTGCAGCACCTTGACCTGTACCTACACACATTGTTACCATTCCGTATTTTCCTTGCATGTTACGCTTACGCATTTCATCAAATAACTGAACAGATAGTTTTGCTCCTGTACAACCTAATGGATGTCCTAATGCAATTGCACCACCATTAACATTAATGATATCTGCGTCTAAACCTAACTCACGAATTACAGCTAAAGATTGAGAAGCAAATGCTTCATTCAATTCAATTAAGCTAATATCTTCTTGTTTTAATCCGGCTTGTTTTAATGCCTTTGGAATAGCAGCAACAGGTCCAATTCCCATAATTCTTGGAGGAACACCAGCAGCAGCATAACTTACCATTCTTGCAATTGGTTTTATGTTTAATTCCTTCACCATATCTTCACTCATGACCATTACAAATGCTGCACCATCACTTGTTTGAGATGAATTACCAGCAGTAACACTTCCGCCAGTAGCAAATACTGGACGTAAACGCTCTAAACCTGCAATGTTAGACCCTTTTCTTGGTCCTTCATCTTTGTTTACAGTATACTTTCTTGTTACTTTTTTTCCTTCTGCATTCACAAATGTTTCTTCAACTTCAATTGGAACAATTTGATCTTGAAAACGATCTTCAGCTTGTGCTTTTAAAGCTTTTAAATGAGAGTTTAAAGCAAATTCATCTTGATCTTTACGAGAGACATTAAATTTATCTGCAACTGCTTCCGCAGTATTTCCCATTCCCCAGTAATAATCTGCATGACCTGCAGCAACTGTATCGTAGTTTAATTCTGGTTTAAAACCTGTCATTGGTACAGAACTCATGCTTTCTGCTCCACCTGCAATAATACATTCTGCCATTCCTGACTGAATTTTTGCAACTGCCATACCAATAGTTTCTAGTCCTGAAGAACAAAAACGGTTAACGGTTACACCAGGAACATCTTCAATTTCTAATCCCATTAAAGAGATTAGACGAGCCATATTTAATCCTTGAGAACCTTCTGGCATTGCATTACCAACGATTACGTCGTCAATACGTTTTTTATCGAATTCTGGTAAGTTTTTCATTAAATGCTGAATCGTTTCAGCAGCTAATTCATCAGCTCTTTTAAATCTGAACGCACCTCTTTTAGACTTTGCTACGGCGGTTCTATATCCTTGTACTATATATGCTGTTTTCATCTTCTTAGTTTCTTAATGGTTTACCAGTTTTTAACATGTGTTGAATACGCTCTAATGTTTTGCGCTCTGTACATAAACTTAAGAAAGCTTCGCGTTCTAAGTCTAATAAATACTGTTCAGAAACCTTTGTTGGTTCTGATAAATCTCCACCAGCCATTACATAGGCTAATTTGTTTGCTATTTTTTGATCGTGTTCTGAAATAAATCTACTTGCTTGCATAGAGTCTGTAGCTACCATAAAGGCACCTAAAGCTTGTTTACCAAGAACTAATACATCATTTCGAGTAGCTGGTTGTGTATAACCTGCTTCTGCCATTAAGACTGCATGTTTCTTTGCAACTGCAATTTGACGGTCTTTATTTACTACAACAACATCTTTTCCTTTTTGAAGTAATCCTAAATCGAATGCTTCATAAGCTGAAGTTGCTACTTTTGCCGTACCAATTGTTAAGAAATTTTCTTGTAAAACGTTTAACTGAACATCTCCTTTACGGAACGTATCTGAAGCACGTAATGCCATTTCTTTAGAACCACCACCACCTGGAATAACACCTACTCCAAATTCTACTAATCCCATATACGTTTCTGCTGCTGCAACTACTTTATCTGCGTGTAATGAAATTTCACAACCACCACCTAAAGCCATTCCGTGAGGAGCAGAAATAGTTGGAATTGAAGAATAACGCATACGCATCATTGTATCTTGGAAGTATTTAATTGCCTGATTTAATTCTGCATATTCTTGTTCTGCAGCCATCATAAATATCATTCCGATATTTGCTCCAACTGAAAAATTTGCTGCTTGATTTCCTACAATTAAACCTTGATAATTTGTTTCAGCTAAATCAATTGCTTTATTAACTGCTGCTAAAACATCACCACCAATTGTGTTCATTTTAGATTGGAATTCTAAATTTAAAATTCCGTCTCCTAAATCTTCAATTACTGCACCAGAGTTTTTCCAAACTTCGTTTGATTTTCTGATGTTGTCTAAGATGATAAATGAATCTTGACCTGGTTTTTTAACTTGTGCTTTTGCAGGAATATCATAATAATATGTTGCTCCGTCTTTTACTGAATAAAAAGAAGTTTCTCCTTTTTCTAACATTTCAGTAACCCAAGAAGCAACTTCATGTCCTTCTGCTTTCATAATCTCAACACCTTTGGCAATACCAACTGCGTCCCAAATTTGAAAAGGTCCATGTTCCCAACCAAATCCAGCTCTTAAACCGTCATCAATTCTATATAATTCGTCAGAAATTTCTGGAATTCTATTTTGAACATACGCAAACATTGCTCCGAAAGATTTTCTGTAAAACTCACCAGCTTTATCTTTACCAGCAACTAATACTTTAAATCTGTCTGTAACATTATCAATCGTTTTCGTTAACTCTAACGTTGCGAATTTTGCAGATTTCTTTTCTCTATATTCTAATGTATTTAAATCTAATGATAAGATGTTTCTTTTACCATTAGCATCTTTTGTCATTTTGTAAAAACCTTGTTTGGTTTTACTTCCTAACATTTTGTTTTCCATCATATGGTTCACAAAATCAGGAATTACAAACTGATCTCTCATTTCGTCATTAGGACAATTGTCTTTTACTCCATTTGCCGTATGAACCAATGTGTCTAAACCAACAACATCAATTGTTCTGAAAGTTGCCGATTTTGGGCGGCCAATAACTGGTCCTGTTAATTTATCTACTTCTTCAATAGTTAAGCCCATGTCTTTTACAACGTGGAATAAACTCATAATTCCGAAGATTCCAATTCTGTTTCCAATAAAAGCAGGCGTATCTTTAGCTAAAACTGAAGTTTTACCTAAAAACTTATCACCATATTCCATTAAGAAATCTGTAACAGCAGGATCACAATTTGGGCCTGGAACAACTTCAAAAAGTTTTAAATATCTTGGTGGATTAAAAAAGTGAGTTACCGCAAAATGCTTTTGGAAATCTTCACTTCTTCCTTCATTCATAAATTTAATTGGAATACCAGAAGTATTAGAAGTAATTAAAGTTCCAGGAGTTCTGTACTTCTCTAATTTTTCAAAAACGATTTTCTTAATATCTAATCGCTCTACAACAACTTCCATTATCCAATCTACATCTGCTACTTTAGCAATATCATCTTCTAAATTACCAGTTGTAATTCTTTCAGCAAACTTCTTACTATAAATAGGAGAAGGTTTCGATTTTAATGAAGCTGTTAAAGCATCGTTTACTAAGCGATTACGAACAACTTTGTCTTCTAATGTTAATCCTTTTGCTTTTTCTTTGTCGTTTAATTCTCTTGGAACAATGTCCAATAAAAGTACTTCTACGCCAATGTTTGCAAAGTGACAAGCAATACCAGATCCCATAATTCCGGAACCTATAATTGCTACTTTTTTTATTCTTCTAGTCATTTTGATATTAATTTATTTTATACTGCTTTCTTGTTAACTTCATTATAAATTAACTTGTCTGCAATTAGTTTGTTAATTGTACTTGTTACTTTAAAGAAACATGCTATTTCTTCTTCGGTAACATTTTCTCTTATCTTATTATTAAACTGAAAAACGTGTCCTTTAGAAACTTCACGCATTTCTTTACCATAATCGGTTAGTTTAATAATTACGCTTCTTCCATCGTCAGGATTTTTTTCTCTAGAAATAGCACCTTTGTCTTCCATTGCTTTTAAAATACGCGAAAGACTAGTTGGTTCCATTCCCATTAAAGGTCCTAATGAAGTAGAAGGTGTTCCATTTTCACTATCAATATTAAGCAATACAAAAGCGGTTGCCATTGTACTATTATGATTAGCAGCCTGCTCATTATACATTTTTGCAACTGCTTGCCAAGTAGCTCTTAATTGATGATCTATTGTTGTGTCTTTACTCATTATCGACAAATATAGTTAAATTTACTATGCACGCATAGTAAATTGTAAAAAAGTTATGCATGCATAGTAAATTTAACATAACTTTTTATGTAACAAATTGAATGTAAGTACTACTAATTAGTTGTAAAATATGTAAGTTTGTCTTTGTTGAAAAACTTACATCAGCAACTAATCAACAAAAGAAATCAATGAATAACTTATTAGAAATTAATAATGTAGTAAAACGATATGGAGATTTTACCGCATTAAATAATGTGTCTATTCACATTCCAAAAGGAAGTGTTTTTGGGTTACTTGGACCAAATGGAGCAGGTAAAACATCACTTATTAGAATTATAAACCAAATTACAATGCCAGATAGTGGTGAGGTAATTTTAGATGGAGAAAAGTTAGCTCCCAACCACGTAGAACATATTGGTTATTTACCAGAAGAGCGTGGTTTATATAAATCTATGAAAGTAGGTGAGCAAGCATTATACTTGGCACAATTAAAAGGTTTGAGTAAAGCTGAAGCAAAAAAACGCTTAAAATATTGGTTCGATAAATTTGATATTTCTACTTGGTGGGATAAAAAAATTGAAGAACTTTCTAAAGGAATGGCGCAAAAAGTACAATTTATTGTTACTGTTTTACACGAGCCAAAATTATTGATTTTTGATGAGCCTTTTTCTGGATTCGATCCAATTAATGCACAATTAATTGCGCAAGAAATTTTACAATTAAGAGATAAAGGCGCAACCATTATTTTTTCTACACATAGAATGGAATCTGTTGAAGAAATGTGTGATGAAATTGCATTAATTGATAAATCTAACAAAATTTTAGATGGAAAATTAGCGGATATAAAACGTCAGTTTAGAACAAATACTTTTCAAATTGGTTTAAATACAGACAATCCAGCGGAAGTTCAGCAAAAACTAAAAGAAAGTTTTGAGGTTTTTCCTGCGGATTTTAAATTGCTAAACGATGGTTTAACAATGAATGTTAAATTAACGGAAGGAAATTCTGCTAACGATTTATTATCGTTTTTAACAAGCAGAGGTCAAGTGCAACATTTTGTAGAATTAATACCAAGTGCCAACGATATTTTTATTCAGGCAGTAAATAAAAACAGCTAAGAAAAATGAATAAGTTAAAATTAATTATAGGGCGCGAGTTTAATGCGAAAGTAAAAAATAAATCGTTTATAATGATGACTTTTTTAAGTCCATTAATAATGATTGGTATGATGGTTTTGGTTGTTTTCTTAATGAAAAAGAACGACCAAAAAATTAAAGAAATTGTTTATGTAGACAATTCAGGAATCTTTTCAAAAGAGAATTTTGAAGATACAGAAACTATAAAATATCAAGATTATACCAAAGTTGGAATTGAAGCAACTAAAAAGAAAGTAGAAGAAGGTAATCATTATGGTGTTTTATTTATTCCGAAGTTAGATAGCTTAGAAGTATTAGCAAAGTCGGTTGAGTTTTATTCAAAAGATACTCCAGGTTTAAACACAATAGAAAATATTGAACGTAATGTAAATACACATTTAAGAAACCTAAAAATGACTAAATTAGGTATCAATTTAGAAAAAATAGCTGCTTCAAGAATTACTTCAAACATAAAAATGTATAATTTTTCTGGAGAAAAATCTTCTAAAATGATCAACGGAATGAAAGTAGGTGTTGGTTCTTTAGCGGGTTATATGTTAATGATGTTTGTAATTATTTACGGAACATCAGTAATGAGAAGTGTAATTGAGGAAAAAACAAGTAGAATTATAGAAGTTATAGTTTCATCAGTAAAACCATTTCAATTAATGATGGGTAAAATTATTGGTAACGCTTCTGCTGGTTTGTTACAGTTTTTTATCTGGGGAATTTTATTAATGATTGGTTCTATTGCAGTTTCTATGTTCTTAGGAATTGATGCTTCTAAAGTGTTTTCTCAAGATGTAGATATTGAGCAAGCGGCAAAAATGAAAGAGTTATTAGGAAATAAAGCAGATGTGTTTTTAGAAATCAGGAAATTACCTTGGATGACATTATTCTTCTTGTTTGTATTTTATTTCTTAGGAGGTTATATGTTGTACAGTTCTTTATTTGCAGCCATTGGAGCCGCTGTTGATAATGAAACAGATACACAACAATTTATGATGCCAATTATGGCGCCATTAATGTTAGCAGTTTATGTAGGTGCTTTTACTGTAATAAATGATCCTCATGGACCAATTGCTGTATTGTTTTCCCACATACCATTAACAAGTCCAATTGTAATGTTAATGCGTGTTCCTTTTGGAGTGCCTTGGTGGGAAATAGTAATTTCTATGGCAATTTTAATTGTAACATTTTTAGCAGTAGTTTGGTTGGCAGCAAAAATTTATAGAGTAGGTATTTTGATGTATGGTAAAAAGCCAACATATAAAGACTTATGGAAATGGATTCGTTATAACGGATAATCATATCTTATGAAAACACTTAAAGAATTTTTAAATCTTTCTTTTGAGATTAATGATACAATTCATATTGATATTAAAACAATTTTATTTGTATTATTTGTTTTCTTTATTACAGGAATAGTATTAAAAACTGTAAAGAGAATTGTTAATAGAAAATTAAACGAAGAAGACAAAGACAAATTCAAAGCTATTTATTCTTTTATTAAATACTTTGTTTACACTATTGTTTTAATTGTAGCATTAGAGTCTTCTGGGATAGATGTAAGTGTTCTTTTAGCGGGTTCTGCAGCGTTATTAGTTGGTATTGGTTTAGGATTACAAACTTTATTTCAAGATATAATGTCGGGTGTTTTTATTTTGATTGACAAATCTTTACATGTAAATGATATTATAGAAATTGAAGGAAAAGTTGGTAAAGTTGAAGAAATAAGATTGCGAACAACAAGAGCTGTAACAATTGATAATAAAGTTTTGATAATCCCAAACCATAAATTCTTAACTAATAGTTTATATAATTGGACACAAAACGGAAAAACAACTAGAGAAAATGTAACTATTGGTGTGGCTTATGGAAGTGATGTGGAGTTGGTTAAAAGTCTTTTAATTCAAGCTGCTAAAGAACATCCTAAAGTATACGATCATCCAGCACCGCTAGTGATTTTTCAAAACTTTGGAGACAATGCTTTAGAATTTAAGTTAGTTTTTACATTAAGTGATAGTTACCAAGCGGTTATTCCTCAAAGCGACATTCGTTTTGCAATAGATAAAAAATTTAGAGAAAATAATATTTCTATTCCATTTCCTCAAAGAACAGTTCATATTGTTAAAGAATAAATTTTGGCTTAATTATTGAAGACTTTAAAGTATACAAAAAGATATGAGTAAAATATTAATTATAGAAGACGAAGCTGCAATACGTAGAGTTTTAAAAAAGATCATTTCTGAAGAAAACGACAGCTATCAAGTTGAAGAAGCTGAAGATGGTTTAGTGGGAATAGAAATGATTGCTAAAGAAGATTACGATTTAGTTTTATGTGATATTAAAATGCCAAAAATGGATGGTGTTGAGGTTTTAGAGAAAGCTAAAAAAATAAAGCCAGAAGTTCCAATGGTTATGATTTCTGGTCACGGAGATTTAGATACAGCCGTAAATACAATGCGTTTGGGTGCTTTTGATTATATTTCTAAGCCACCAGATTTAAACCGTTTGTTAAATACAGTTCGTAATGCGCTTGATAAAAAAGAGTTGGTTGTAGAAAACAAACGACTAAAAAAGAAAGTTAGCAAGAACTACGAAATGATTGGCGAAAGCGACGCAATTTCTCACATTAAAGAAATCATTGAAAAAGTTGCTGCAACAGATGCAAGAGTTTTAATTACGGGGCCAAACGGAACCGGAAAAGAGTTGGTTGCGCACTGGTTACATGAAAAGTCAGACAGAGCAAAAGCTAACATGATTGAGGTAAACTGTGCTGCAATTCCTTCAGAATTAATAGAAAGTGAACTTTTTGGACATGTAAAAGGATCTTTTACAGGGGCAAATAAAGATAGAGCAGGTAAGTTTGAAGCTGCCAACGGCGGAACAATTTTTTTAGATGAAATTGGTGATATGAGCCTGTCAGCACAAGCAAAAGTTTTACGTGCTTTACAAGAAAATAAAATTCAACGAGTAGGGTCTGATAAAGATATAAAAGTAAACGTTCGTATAGTTGCTGCAACTAATAAAGACTTAAAGAAAGAGATTTCTGAAGGTCGTTTTAGAGAAGATTTATACCATCGTTTAGCAGTTATTTTAATTAAAGTTCCGGCATTAAATGACCGAAGAGAAGATATACCTTTATTGGTAGATTTCTTTGCTGAAAAAATTTCTAAGGAACAAGGAACTCCTATGAAATCATTTTCTAGTGATGCAATACAATTGTTACAAGAATATGATTGGACAGGAAATATTAGAGAATTAAGAAATGTTGTAGAACGTTTAATTATTCTTGGTGAAAAAGAAGTTTCTAAAAACGATATTAAATTATTTGCGAGTAAATAATTTCTTTAACATTTAATAGAGAAATAATTTCTTTATAATCTTTAGCAATTGCTATATCTAATGCAGATTTGTTTTCATTATCTTTTAATGACAAGTCTGCATTATTTTTTAATAAAAAAGAAACCATATTTGTTTGGTTATACATTGTAGCAAAAATTAAAGGAGAATAACCAAGATTGTTTTGTTCATTAATGTTTGCACCGTTATTTAATAAAAGTTCAGCTATATCAACATTGCCTTTAAAAGCTACACCTAATAAGGCAGTATTACCTTTTGCATCTTTATGATTTACATTGGCATTTTTTTTAATTAAAGTTTTAGCAATTTCTATTTTATCAAAATACGTAGCAAAAACTAAGGGAGTAAATCCTCGTTTATCTTGTGCGTTTGCAAGTTTTGGAAATCTTTTTAAAAGCGTTTCTATTAAATTAATATTTACTGATTGAATTGCTTCAAAAAAAGTATTTAAAATATTCATAAGTATTGTATTTATAAAAAGGGATAAGCTTTAATAAAATAGCTTATCCCTTTTTTTATTAATTATTTTACATCAAATCTATCAGCATTCATCACTTTTGTCCAAGCTTTTACAAATGCTTTTACAAATTTTTCTTTGTTATCATCTTGCGCATACACTTCTGCATAAGAACGTAAAATTGAGTTAGAGCCAAATACTAAATCTACGCTAGTTGCAGACCATTTAAAGGTACCTGTTTTACGGTCTCTAATTTCGTATAAACCTTCGCCAACAGAGTTCCATGTGTTTGCCATATCTGTTAAATTTACAAAGAAGTCATTAGTTAAAGCGCCTTCATTATCTGTAAAAACGCCATGTTTTGTTCCTCCGTAATTAGTACCTAAAACTCTCATTCCTCCAACTAAAATTGTCATTTCTGGAGCAGTTAATCCTAAAAGCTGTGTTTTATCTAACATCAATTCTTCTGGGCTTACTATGTATTCTTGTTTTAACCAGTTTCTATATCCGTCTGCAATTGGTTCTAAAGGTTCAAAAGAAGCCGCATCTGTCATTTCTTCCGTAGCATCACCACGACCTGGAGTAAAAGGAACAATTGTATTAAATCCAGCATTTTTAATTGCTTTTTCTACTCCAACATTACCTGCTAAAACAATTGTATCAGCAATACTAATTCCAAATTCGGTAGCAATTGGAGCTAAGGTGTCTAAGACTTTATTTAATCTTTCAGGTTCGTTACCAGCCCAATCTTTTTGAGGCGCTAAACGAATACGAGCTCCATTTGCGCCACCACGCATATCTGAACCTCTATAAGTCCTTGCGCTATCCCAAGCAGTAGCTACTAATTCTGCAATGGTTAAATTTGTATTAGAAATTTTTTCTTTTACATGGTTTTCATCGTATTTTTTGTTTCCTGCAGGAATTGGATCTTGCCAAATTAATTCTTCCTTAGGTACATCTGGCCCATAATATCTAGCTTTTGGTCCCATGTCTCTATGCGTTAATTTAAACCAAGCACGGGCAAAAGTTTCAGAAAAATATTGGTGATTATTACTGAATTTTTCACAGATTTCACGATAAATAGGATCTACTTTCATAGCCATATCTGCATCAGTCATCATTGGGTTTAATCGAATTGAAGGATCTTCTACATCTACAGGCTTATCTTCTTCTTTAATGTTTATAGGTGCCCATTGTGTAGCTCCTGCAGGACTTTTTGTAAGTTCCCACTCATACCCAAATAAAAGGTCGAAAAATCCATTATCCCATTTTGTTGGTTCTGTTGTCCACGCACCTTCAATACCACTTGTTACGGTGTCTCTACCAACTCCAGATCCATTTGGGTTCTCCCAACCAAAACCTTGACTTTCTATTGGTGCAGCTTCTGGTTCTGGTCCTAAAACACTTGCATCTCCATTTCCGTGGGCTTTACCAACTGTATGACCTCCTGCAGTTAATGCTGCAGTTTCTTCATCATTCATTCCCATACGAGCAAAAGTTTCTCTAATATGTAAGGCAGTTTTTGCAGGGTCAGATTTACCGTTAACACCTTCTGGGTTTACGTAAATTAATCCCATTTGTACAGCTGCTAATGGATTTTCCATTGTGCTAGGAGACTCTACATCAGTATAACGCTCATCACTAGGTGCTAGCCATTCTTTTTCTGTACCCCAATAAGTGTCTTTTTCTGGTTGCCAAATATCTGTTCTACCAAAAGCAAAACCAAATGTTTTTAGCCCCATAGATTCATAAGCAATTGTACCTGCTAAAATGATTAAATCTGCCCAACTTAATTTGTCACCATATTTTTTCTTAACAGGCCAAAGTAAACGTCTTGCTTTATCTAAACTTGCATTATCTGGCCAAGAATTTAAGGGAGCAAATCGTTGATTTCCAGTTCCACCACCTCCACGGCCATCACTAGTTCTGTAAGAGCCTGCAGAGTGCCAAGCCATACGAATCATTAATCCTCCATAATGTCCCCAATCTGCAGGCCACCAATCTTGACTGTCTGTCATTAAATTGGTTACATCTTCTTTTAATGCATCAATATTTAAACCGTTAAGGGCTTCGCGATAATTAAATTCCTCACCAAGTGGATTTACTTTTGTGTCATGTTGGTGTAAAATATCTAAATTTAAAGAGTTTGGCCACCAATCGTTATTTGTTTCATTCGTTGTGTTTCCTCCCATAAAAGGACATTTTGTAATATCGCCAGAGCCATGTTTTAAGTTTTCCATTGGTTATATATTTTAAATTTTATGTTTTAATTTTTGACAAAACTACAATATCTTTTTAAATAATTTTTATCTATTGTTTTTATTTTAAAATAAGTAAAATCTATTTTATTAAATAATTCTTTGAAAATAAATATTCCCTTTTATCATATTTTGAATAATTAACTTCTATGTTTTTTATCTGAAGTTATAGTTAAAAGCTATAGTAGTATCAAAAGTTACCATTAAAATAACTAATTTTATTTTGCTTTATTTTTATCTTTGTACCTGTTAAAAATAGAATATTAATAATTAAAATTATAAAAAATGGCAACAGCAGTTGGTAAACAATTTCCAGATTTAAACGTAGACGCAATGAACGAAATGGGAGATACGTTCAAAATTAACGTCTTAGAAGAAGCAAAAAATAATAATAAGAAAGTGTTGTTATTTTGGTATCCAAAAGATTTTACTTTTGTTTGTCCTACGGAATTACACGCTTTTCAAGCAGCTTTAGGAGAGTTTGAAAAAAGAAATACAATTGTAATTGGAGCTTCTTGTGATACTCCAGAAGTACACTTTGCTTGGTTAAATCAATCTAAAGATAACGGAGGAATTGAAGGTGTAACTTATCCTTTATTAGCAGATAGTAACCGTAACTTATCATCAATTTTAGGTATTTTAGATATTTCTGAAGAAGTTTATGATGAAGCTACTCAAACAGTACAGGTTGTTGGAGATAATGTAACGTATAGAGCTACTTATTTAATTGATGAAGAAGGAACTGTTTTTCATGAAGGAATTAATCATATGCCAGTTGGTAGAAATGTAAATGAGTTTTTACGTTTAATTGATGCCTATTCTCATGTTCAAAAAAACGGAGAAGTTTGTCCTGCAAACTGGGAAGAAGGTAAAGATGCAATGAAACCTAATGCAAAAGGTACAGCTGAATATTTAGCTTCACACTAAAATTTAATTACAAATTATGAATTGCGAATGTTTAATTCGTAATTCATAATTTAAAATTCATCATTATTATGGTACAAGAATTAAGTCAAGATAATTTAGCTGAATTAGTTTCAGAAAATAAAACAGTTATAGTTCAATATTCTGCAACTTGGTGTGGAAACTGTAGAATTATGAAGCCTAAATTTAAGAAATTAGCTTCTGAAAATGAAAACGTAGTTTTTGTAATTGCAGATGCAGAAAAATTTCCTGAAAGTAGAAAATTAGCAGATGTAAGTAATTTACCAACATTTGCAACTTTTGTAGATGGTAAATTTGTAAATCAAGTACAAACGAACAAATTTGATTCTTTAAAAGAATTGGTGGCAGAGATAGTATAATTTATGTCATTCCGAACTTGTTTCAGAATCTCATTAAAGAAAATGTAATATGAAATTACCTGTAATTAAACACTTAACAAATTTTATAGAAGAAAACGATCAAGATTATTTGATTGAAACTATAGAAACGCTAGAAGCTTTAACTGAAGTTTCGTCATTAAAAGACGAAGAATTAGATGTAATAGGAGAATTAATATCTAATATGTATGGAGCGTTAGAAGTAGATAAAATGATAAAAGAAGGAACACCGCAGAAAGAAGCTTTAAATGTTTTTATGAAGCGTGTTCTAGGATCTATTGATAAATAGTTTTTTATATCGTCTTCTCAACATCAGAAGTTTTCAATAGCTAATTTTGATATAAAAAAAACTGAACAAAATAGTGAGGTTACTGAAAAAGTAGCCTTATTTTTTAAAAAGGGCAGTGATAAAAAACCACAACCCATAATTTATTAATTTTGTAACGCTATTTTAGGGCGTCACAAACTTATAATTCGTTATCTTTTTGCTCGTTTACTTTTTTTATTATTGCCTTCAAACGTTCTTTATTTCGCTGTTTATCTAGCTTTACTTTATTGATTTTCTGATTCATCAACTTGGTGTGTTTAGCTTTGTTAACAGTGTTTTTTGCTTTTCCTTTTTTAGGCATAAAATATGTTTTCTCTTTTAGAATAATATTTTATTCTGCGTGAATTTCTAAATAACGAATAATCTCTTTAGCAATGTTTTTACCTGTTGCAGTTTCAATTCCTTCTAATCCTGGCGAAGAATTTACCTCTAAAACTAAAGGGCCTTTAGAAGATTGTAACATATCTACACCTGCAACACCTAAACCTAATGCTTTAGTAGCTTTTAAAGCTGTTTTTTCTTCCTCATCTGTTAATTCTATAACTGTTGCGTTTCCACCTCTGTGTAAGTTAGAGCGGAATTCTCCTTCTTTTCCTTGACGTTTCATGGCTCCAACTATTTTTCCATCTACAACAAATGCTCTAATGTCTGCTCCGCCAGCTTCTTTAATAAATTCTTGGGCAATTACTCTAGCTCCAAGACCATTAAATGCTTCTAATACAGAAGTTGCAGCATTTTTAGTTTCTGCTAAAACAACACCTAAACCTTGTGTTCCTTCTAGTAATTTTAAAATTAAAGGCGCTCCACCAACAGACTCAACAACGTGCTCTACATCTTTCGTATAATTTGTAAAAACGGTTTTAGGTAAACCAACACCAGCTCTTGCTAAAATTTGTAAACTGCTTAGTTTATCTCTAGATTTTACCAATGCTTGAGAAGAGACTGAAGAAAAAACTTTCATCATTTCAAATTGACGAATTACAGCAGTTCCATAAAAAGTTACTGAAGCTCCAATTCGTGGAATTATTGCGTCAATATTTTCTAAATATTCACCTTTATAAAATATTTTTGGAGACTTTTTTTCAATCTCAATATTACACTTTAAATGATCTACAACTAAAACCTCGTGCTTTCTTTTTTGAGCAGCTTCAACTAATCTTCTTGTTGAGTATAAGTTAGGATTTCTAGATAATATTACAATTCTCATTAGTTTTTTTGTTTTAGTTTGAAGGATACATCTTTTTTAATGGCGTCAATTATAAATCTTTTGTTCAAAAATTTTCTTCCCAATAATACAGGGAATTTCATTTCCTTACGTTGGCTTAATGTTAAATCAATTGGAAAACTTTTATTAAAAATGAAGATTTCAGTCTGAATCATAAAACGTTTTTCAGCAATACCATTAGAACTTTTTACCATTTTGGAGGTGTAGTTTTTTGTGGTAAATTCTTTATTGTTATATAAAGGATGCTCCGGATCTAATAACGTAAATTGAATTAAAGACTCTTCGTCTTTTTTAATTTCTTTAATATTGATACAATGTATTGATGAGGTATAAGCACCAGAATCAATTTTTAAATCAATGTCAAATAATGATAATTCAGGAAAATCTCCTTTATCAAAACGACCAATTGTTATTTTCATTTATTTAAATTAATAAAAAGTAAAATTAGGTATACTAATTCAATTAAAACAAAATTTTTTACAAATTAGCAATAGCAGCTTCAGCACAACGTTCTCCGTCCATTGCCGCAGAAATAATTCCACCAGCATAACCGCCACCTTCTCCGCAAGGAAATAAACCTTCAATTTCTGGATGTTCTAAATTTTCTTTTCTCGGAATATTTACTGGAGATGAAGTTCTAGATTCTACACCAATAATATTGGCTTCGTTGGTATGATAACCATGCATTTTTTCACCAAAAGCAGCAAAGCCTTTTCGCAATCTTCCACCGATAATTTTTGGTAAAAGTGAATGTAAAGGCGCCGATTTTAATCCTGGTTGATACGAAGTTTCATTTAAATTTGTTGAGGTTTTTCCATCAACAAAATCAACTAAACGTTGCGCGGGGGCAACCTGACTTCTTCCGCCTGCGAAAAAAGCAATTTTTTCTAAGTCTTTCTGAAATTCTAAGCCTTTTAAAGCACCAAAATCCTCGTATTTCTTAAAATCTTTATCAATATCTAATTCTACAACAATACCAGAATTAGCAAATTTATTATTTCTACGTGAAGGCGACATTCCATTTACCACAACTTCGCCATTTGCAGTTGCTGCGGGAACAATAAATCCGCCAGGACACATACAAAAAGAATATACGCCTCTGTTATTTACTTGGTGTACTAAACTATAAGCAGCAGCAGGTAATAACTCATCTCTTTCTCCTGAACAACTATATTGAATTTGGTCAATTATTTCCTGCGGATGTTCCACTCGAACTCCCATTGCAAAAGATTTTGCTTTTAAGGCGATGTCTTTTTTATGTAATAATTCGTAAATATCTCTTGCGGAATGTCCTGTTGCTAAAATAACCGAATTTACAGCCATTTCTGTTCCGTTTTGCAATTGGATAGCTTGTAGTTTGTTGTTCTTAATTACAAAATCTGTAACTCTGCTTTCAAAATGAATTTCGCCACCAAACTTTATAATTTGCTCTCGAATATTCTGAATAATCTTTGGTAATTTATTAGTTCCAATATGTGGATGCGCATCAATCAAAATTTGTTCTGTTGCACCGTGAAAAACCAAGTTTTCAAAAATTCGTCTTACATCACCACGTTTTAAAGAACGCGTGTATAATTTTCCGTCAGAATAAGTTCCTGCACCACCTTCGCCAAAACAATAATTAGAATCTTCGTTTACAAAATGTTCTTGATTTATTGCGCGTAAATCACGCCTTCTATCTTGTACATTTTTACCACGCTCTAAAACAATTGGTTTAAAACCTAACTCAATGCAACGTAATGCAGCGTACATTCCTGCTGGCCCAAAACCAATAATATGAACTTCTTTTGCGTTAGAAACATCTTTGTAATCAAAAGTGTAGTCTGATTTTTCAGGAATATTTTCGTTGATATAAACGGCAACTTTATAGTTGAAAATGATGTCCTTTTTACGAGCATCAATAGATTTTCGTAAAACTTTTACAGCATTAATTTCAGTTCTAGCGATGTCTAATTTCTTAGCAGCTTTAAAAAGTAAGATATCTTCTTTTCTTTCTTCAATAAGATTTACTCGGAGTTGTAATTCTTTTATCATGTTGCAAAATTACGGAAAACTAATTAGTCACTTTGAAATTTAAAAGTATAAAATTAAAGAATTATTGAAATGAAAATTTAAAAATATGATCTTTATTATCTATTCTATTTGATGAAATATATCCCTTGTTTTTGTCAGTAAAGATTAGGCTTAGGTCATCAAACGGAGTGTTGAATTTTTTTAAGTTTATAGGTTTAGACCATTCTTCTTTAGATTTTGTTATTTTGTATAAATCAATTCCACCAATACCTCCAATTCTTTTTGATGCAAAAATAATAGTTGAATGATCTTTAAATATTGGGTTTAGAATAGGTGAAGTGTCAGTAAAAATGGTTCTAGTTTTTACCCATTGGTCATTTTTTAAACTATATTCATTCAAGGAATAAACTCCTCCTTCATTTGTGTGAATTAATAGTTTATTATTTAGTATCTGAGCATGTCCATAGCTGAATTCGGGATTGCAAAAACTTAGTTTCTTTAAGTCAAATATTTTATTTTTCTTTATTTTTCCTTTGTAAACAGCTAAATTAAATTTATTATTACTCGATTTTTTACCTGAAGATTTTGTTAAGTAAATAAGTTTGTTTTTTTTATCATAAAAGACTTGCCCAATATGATGTTTTTGTTTTTTTATTTTAATCTTTTTGAGATTATTTTTGAAATCTGAGTAGTATAAATTATAAAATTCTCCATCTCTGTCTGAAACAAATAATATTCCATCTTTATAAACGGTAGGAGCAAAGTCATTATATTTTACGTTAGTGAAATTGACTAATTCAAATTTAATGTTATAACTATTCTGAGCTAAAAATGTAAAATTTATCAGAATTAGAATTGAAAAAAGTGTTTTTTTTATACTTCTTTCTTCAATAAGATTTACTCGGAATTGCAATTCTTTTATCATACTGCAAAATTACGGAAAACTTTGCATAGAATTTTATTGATAAAAAGAAGGTTTGTAAACAGTTTGAAAAGAGTTAAAATTTTTATTTTAAATAAAAACCATCTGTAATTCCTTTTTTAGATACAAATAAATTAATGTTTGCATATTTTTTTCTGCTTTTTCTTGCATTCATATAAATGCGAAATTGGATAAGTTTAAGTCTTATACTACTTTTAACTTTTTTATTCATTTGTTTAAAACTACTACCAGAAGTAAAAATAGCAATTGTAGCTTCAGAAATAGCGTTGCTTAATGGTATTATTATAAAGTCTGAATAGCCATTAAAAGCAGCAGCTCCCAAATCTAAAAAAGTTTTAGAAAATGAGTTTTCTCCACTAGTTACACCTGCAGAATGGCAAGCATTTAAAAAAATCCAAGTGTTGTTAAAGGTTTTACCTTCGCTTGTAATTTTAAACCATTTTGCAGATAACCCGAAGGAACCATTTGCTCCTTCATCTATTCTTCCTGTGGCTTGTTGTTCTTCTAATGATAGTTTGTCAAAAGCCTTTCTGTCTATTTCAACAGAATTGATACCCACAGCTATTTGAGGGGCAAATTTTTTGTTATCTGTTTTGCTTAAACCAATATTGTTATGCCCATGAGTACTAATATAAACAACATCAAAATCTGCTAAAAAAGAACCTCTAAACTTGTCTATATTGGCATCGCCATCTTCATATACTTCTGTTTTATAACCTGCATTGTTAAAATAACGCTCTAGTGTTTTTTTGTTTTCTTTAAATTCATGCTGAAAAGGAAGTAGCAGTAAAGCCTTACCATTTCCAGATGGTGTTGTTTTGTTTAGCTTGTTTTTTAATAAAACCTGTGTTTGGTTATTTTGAAATTGATTTCCATTTTTTTTTACAGGTATTACATCACTAAAACATATAGTAAAAAATACAAGTTGATAAATAATAAACATGTTAATTAGCTTCATAATCTATTAAATTTTAAATTAATTTGGAACTACTAATACTTCTACACGCCTGTTTTTTGCTCTATTATCGTCAGAATCATTTTTAACTATTGGTTTAGATTCTCCCATTCCTTTTTCCTTCCATTTAAATTGATTGCTAGGAATTAGCTTTTTAAGCTCAATAACCACATTTTTAGAACGCGCTAAAGATAATTTTTTGTTGAAGTTTGCATCTCCAACATCATCTGTATGTCCTTCAACAATTACATTTCCTTTCTTTAAGACCTTAATACTTTCGGCTAATTCTTTTAAAGCCTCAAAGCCTTCTGGTTTTAATTCAGATTTTCCTGTTTCAAACAATACTTTGCTATCTAATTTTAATCGCATGGCTGCACCAATTGCAGCTATAGCATCTACATCTGCTCCTGGTAATGCGCTGTATTCTTCTAAATCGGTAAGTCTAACATAGTAAAATAAATCATCTGGTGCTACAAACTCTGCAATATCTACTTCAGAAACTCCACCATCAATTTTACCTACACTTATCCAGTTAGTACCATCTTTTGAAATTTCAAGATTAGTAGGTTCTACTTTTCCTATTTCAAAAATGTATAAATCGGGTCCATTAACATCGGTTAAAGCATTGTCTATAAATTGAACAACAAGCGTTCCTGCTTTTCCTAAACTATATTCTCCGGTTATGGTTTGTGCGCCAAGATCTTCAATAACATCTGGAGTTCCTAAAACGTTATTTAAGTTTAAAACATTTAAATTTGGATGTTGGGCTTTTATAACTTTATCTGCAAAAGATAGTTTTCCTAAAGGCAAATAAACAGCTGCTCTTACTCTGCTGCTAAAAAAGGTTTCGCCAACTTCATCACCAAAATATAAGTTGGGATTTAATTTTTTAAATTCACGCTGTGCAATCTTCTCCTTCTTTTTCATTTTTTTAAGCGTAGAAACACCGCTTTTTATAAAGCGCACTAATCTATCTTTGTACTTAGGACTCGCTTTTATCTTTCCTGAGTTGTAATTATTTAATTCGCTTTTAATGGAGTCTATAAATAATGTAACTTCCTTTTTACTGTGTAAATTGTCTGCGTAATTAGATAGCTTTCTAAGTTTATAGCCTTCATAAATATTTGCATAACGGATTATATATTTAGCCTCTTTCTCGCTTAATTTAGAAATTAAATTAGTTCCAGAAATTGAATCTACTTTTTTTAGTTTTGTAGGAGTTATATCTCTTTTTAATTCGTTTTGTAATAATAATACTGCTTCTTCTATTGAAACACCTGTTGGTGTATCTTTTGAAGTTAATTGCGCTACTGAAATTGGTCCTTTTAAAGGAAATTTACGTCTTGGAAGTCGTTTTTTATTGTTTTTTGCTACCTGTTTTATTAACTTTTTTAATGAATCTGGATTGTTAATTTGTTCTGAATATTCGTCCTTTGGTATTCCACTAAATTGAAAGAGTTTTTCAATATAAACTTTATCTACAGATTTAGATACAACATTTTTAATATCAACGTCTTTAGTTATTACTTTATCAACATCCTGTATAACTTCTTTTATTTTTTCAGTAGCTTCTTTTGGTTTTTTAGACGTTTTTGGTGTTTGAGTTTCGTGAGTATCAGGAGTTGAAGATTTAGTTTTTTTTGATTCTTCTTTACATCCATAAAACACAAAAAGTACTATTAGAATAATTAAGTGTTTTTTCATCTTACTTAGTTATATTTTTTACTACTAACTGTCCAATTTTAATTAAATCTTTTTCAGTTTGCATACAAGATTGACTTGATTTGTTTTTTCCATGATGAAATACAAAAGTAAAAGCCACATTACCAATTCTTACTCCAAGATATTGGTCTTTATTGTTTTTACTTTGACTGAAGCCAATATAAGCATCATCACCTAAACCAGTAATTTCTTTAGATCCAGAAGGAATCATTCTAGTTTTCTTCTTTTTGTTAAATATTGTTGTGAAAATTTGTTTGGCTAATTCGGGCTGTGCTTCTTTACCAAATACTTTTTGAAAATCTGAAAAAACGATACTAAAATCTATGTTTTGATGTCCAGCATCATTATATATTTCATATTGACAATTTGTTTCACTATTCTGAACTAACCTATATTTTGGAGTTTTTTTTGATGTAAAACAAAATGATGAGAAATCAATATTCGCAATTAAATTATCACAGTTTCCTTTCCTAATATAGGTTTTAGATATTTTCTTTTCTGAATTATTTATATGGTTTTTATTAATTTTATTTTTTTTTCCACAAGCATATATGGTTAAAAAAGCAATTAAGTAGTATGAAATTTGTTTTTTCATTTGTTTAAAATATTAAGTTTTCTTTATAGTTCACTTATAAAAAGTTTGGCAAATTTTATAATTTCATCTTTAGAGAAAAAGCAAGGTGTTGCTCTGGTTCCTACAACACGATTGGCTTGAATTTGAATAAAACTATTGTTGTGTTTTATGTATAAAGATCTATTTGAACTTACCTTATCTGTTTTTTCTAATCCAGCTAAATCTCCAAGGTTTTTTATAGAGTCTATAGTATCGCTCATTTCCAATAAAAATATATTATACATAGCGTCTGCATCTTTTTTGTTTTTGTAGGTAGTTATGCTTATGTCTAAATATTCATCAAAATTATCAACTTTGGCAAAACGAAATGTACAACCCATATTATTGGAGGAGACAACAGTGTAATTTGGGTTTTCACTTTCAATAAAGCAAATTGTTGAATAATCTGCTTTTTTAAAATAATCTTTACAATCTAATAATTCAATGTTTTTTGAAGCTTTATCTATCATCTTTTGCTTCTTGTTTTCGAGTTCTTCAATTAAAGAACCTGTGCTTTTTGCTTTTGGATCAGATTTACAGCAGTAAAAAGCTGAAATACAAATTAATATAAGTGTGAGTTTTTTCATTTTTATATTTTTTACTTTTTTAAGACCAATTCTGCTTTAGTAATTTTTAAATCTGGGTTTTTGGTTGCAATTAAAATAGATTTAAAAGTATAAGATTCATCTTTCTTTATGTTTAACTTGTAGTTTTTACCTGTAAAACGCCATTTAGTTTTTCCCATTAAAGCCGTTTTTACTTCGTCAACAGTTATGTTTTTGTTGGTTGGATCAATTTCAATTTCTGAAATTTTTGTTTTACCGATAAAAATTTTCACTTTAAAACGAAGTTTAACATTTCCTTTATATTCATAGTCCATATCAGACCAAATAGCAATTTCATCTCCTTTTTTTAAAGAGAGTGTAGTTTCTTCTGAAAAAACATTTCCTTTTGTACTTACTTTATTAATTTTAAGTCTTGCAACTTCTTTTCCAGTTAAATTACTACAACTTATTGTTAAAGATGTAATAATTAGTAATAAGATTATTTTTTTCATATTAATTAGTAGCCAATATTTTGATAGTTATTTGAATCAATTTTTAACGAAGATTTTTCTATAGATAAACACTTCATAAGAATAGTACGAGGTTTTCTTTTAGAGCTATCTATCATTTCCATTTCCATTGCCCAACCATCTAAGTTATTCATCCATTGTTGATTGTTAGCTTTGTTTTTAGCGCCATTGTACATGACACTTGGAAAACGAAAATCTACTTCTTTGGTAACCCAAATTGTAGCGGTCATTTCTTTACCAGACATTTTATATTCTTTACAATTGTAACCTAAAATAACTTTAGTGTTTCCAGTCGGTGTAATGTTAAAATCGGTATTATCTACATCTACGTCATCGGTTTTAAATTCGATACCCATTTTTATTTTTTTACCAGCATTTTGCATAAACGTAAACATAGCTTCACGTTCCACGTCATAAACCGTCATAAAATCATCTTTGACCCTTTTGTCTTTAATTCCCATTCCAAAAAAACTACCTGTATTTGGTAGGTAATAGTCAATTTTAGTAACTTCTTTTCCAGATGAAATTTGCATTACCGCTTTGTGGTTAAATGCATAGCTATTTGCTGGTTTTACATTAGAGAATCCGGGAATGCTAGTTTTTTTTCTTTTTTTCTTTTTTTTAGAGTTGTTAAAGGTAGAATCGAAAGCTTTTTCGGTTTCTTTGGTTGTTTTTTGTTCTACTTTTCTTTCCACAGCTTTCTCGGCAGCTTTTTTAACTTTCTTACCTAATCGTTTAAAGAATTGAGCATTTGCAGTTCCAGAAAAGCATAAAAGAAGGCCGATAATGAGTGTTGATTTTTTCATAAATTTAATTTTTTAAATAGTTAGTTTTTAATATAATTATTAGTTTTCAACAATCTTGAAGGTTTTAAACTATTTGTTAGAGAGTGTTTTAACTAGTGTAAAGTCAGGTTTTAAATCAGAAAAATCTACTTCGGTTTTTAGAGAGTTTGTAGCTTCAAGTGTAAGGCTAAAAAAAGATTCTTCTAAGGTTAATTCTATAGCATTAACACATTCATTATTTTCAGAAGGAGTTTGTTCCTGTATTTTAAAACAAAAAAATACTATAAGAATTAAAGGATAAAAAGTGATTTTTTTCATCATTATTTTTAACTCAAATCTACAGAAAAGAGAAGCTTAGGGAGCTGTTAAAAAGAAATGATTTATATTTTTGTTGCGTCAATTCTCGAATTGACTTCCTATAAGTGTAATGTAATTAGTGGGTTAAGTTGCTGATGAACTTGTAAGGTGTTTCGCTGTATTTAGCTACGAAAGCGCGTTCAAAACTTTTTTTAGACCCAAAACCAGACTCTCTGGCAATCTCACCAATCTTATAATTTCTAAATTTTTTGTCTTTTTGAATGCGATTGTAAGCATATTCAATACGTAAATCATTTATAAAAACAGAAAATGATTTGTTATACTTCTCGTTAATATAATGACTTAAATAACGTTCAGATTTTATGCCGTTTTCTAAGCAAACAGTTTTTCTTGTACTCTTTGGTTTTAAGAATAATTGTTTTTCTTTTAATTCTTTTAATGCAACCTCAATTTTTTCAATTTCACTTTCACTAACTACTATTTTTTTTCCTGGTGCTTTTGTAAGTAAGTTAGATAATTTTTTATTTGTTTTCTTATTATTTAAATAAAAGTAAATTCCGAAGGCAATTAAAGCTATTAAAATGATGCAAAAAAATAAATATTCTTTTAAATCTTTATTTTTAGCATTAACCAATTCGCGTTTTTTTTCAACGTTATACAATTCTCTGTACTTTTCAGCTGAAAAACTTAAGGAATCGTTAATAGCCTCGTTGTATATTTTGTGATAAGCATTAGCTTTTTCTTGATTACCTAAATTTTCATAAACTTCAATTAATTTATTCGCTGCCACCTTAATCTGTTCTGGGTCTTTTGTTTCTATAGTAAGGTTTAAATGCTCGTTAAAGTATGCTGTAGCTTTTAATAAAGAGTCTTGTTTTACTAAACAATCTCCAATCATTGAGTACGCATAACTTTTAGAATTTATAAAACTTGCGGTATCTCTAATAGTTTGGAAGTTTAACTTTTTACATAACTCGTAGTTTTTGTTAAAAAAATTATATTGCATGGCAACATGATTTTTTGTGATAGGATTTAAATCTGAGTCTTTAGTTATTTTGTATGCTTCTATTATAGCGTTTTTTGCATTAATTGAATCTTTTTTGTTTTGATAAAGGCTAGATAGTAAAAGATGTGTTTGTACTGATAAAGAATTGTTTTTGTTGTGTTTTACTACTAAATCAAAGTATTCAATAGATTTGTCATAATCTGTAATTGCAGAATAAATTGCGCCAATCATAAAATTAAAATTGACTCTTTTTTGTTCATCTTTTATAGTATCTAACGAATTAAAAGCAATTTTTAACGCTTCATTATAAGAAGATTGCATAAAAAGCACCTTTACCAACTGATAATTTAAAGCACTTTTATCTTGCTTTTTAGGTAGTTTATCTAAGTTAGCTTTTATGTAAATTTTAGCTGAATCTAATTTAGCCTGAGATATATATTGGTTTATTTTTTGTTGAATCTGCGCTGATTCTTGACCAATAACTGCGTTGATAGTAAAAATAAATGTAAAAAAGAATATTAGTTTAATATTTTTCATTGGAAACAAATATAACATATTAACGTTCTTTGAAAAATAAAAATAGTAACAAACTAAATTAACTTTCTAAAATCATTAATTTGTTTTTTAGCATTTTCAGAAATCTCTTTTCCATTAAAAAAAGCGTGCGTATCTCCAAGATAATTCATTCCTAAGTATTTTGCACTTTCCACAAAGGGCATTTCAAAACCATTTCGTCTATCGTTTCCTGCAGAATTACTAAGCATAGCCATATTTTTACCACGTAACTGTCTTCCTAACTCTTTTTTGTAGTGCAGTAAATCAGACATTCTGTCGAAAAAATCTTTTAGCATTCCGCTCATTGTGTACCAGTAAACCGGTGTTGCAAAAATAATAGTGTCATAGTTTGCTATAATGTTTTCCATCAATGGTAAAAAATCATCATTTGCATTGCTAAAATCATATTCAAACGCACCAATGTTTTTGGTTTTTAAGTCGATTACATCAAACTTTTTGTCTTTGTTTAAATAGTTTACTACTTTATGAGTGTTGCCAAAACTGTTGGAGCTTCCTTGTATTATTACTGTTTTATTCATTTAATAAAAGTGTGAAAAATAGTTATAATAATGTTGAAAAGCTGATAATAAATATCAATTAAACCCAAGAAAAAATCAATAGAAAAACAAGTATTTTTTCTATCTTTAGGTTTTAATTATAGATTTAAATGAATTTATCAAAATATAAAGTTTCTGGCGCTATTCAACTTAAAAATTCTGTTACAAAAGAAGTGGTTGAAGATGCAGAAAAGAAACTAAAAAAGACACGTAAAAAGTTAGCAAAATTACAAGACGCTATGTATGCGGAAGGTAAATATAGTGTATTGGTTTGCTTGCAAGGAATGGATACTTCTGGTAAAGATAGCTTAATACGTGAGGTTTTTAAACAATTTAATGCGCGTGGAGTAGAAGTGTATAGTTTTAAAGTTCCTACGGAATTAGAATTAAAACACGATTTTTTATGGAGACATTACATTGCACTTCCTGCAAAAGGAAAAGTAGGAGTTTTTAATAGAACGCATTATGAAAATGTATTGGTAACAAGAGTGCATCCGGAGTATATTTTTGGAGAAAATATTCCGTCTGTAAAAAGTTTAGCCGATTTGGATGATGCTTTTTACCATGATAGAATGGATAGAATAAATGATTTTGAAAATCATTTAGCCGCAAACGGAACTATTGTTTTAAAGTTCTTTTTAAACTTATCTAAAGATGAACAAAAAAACAGATTATTGCGTAGATTAAATATCCCAGAAAAGAATTGGAAGTTTTCTGCAGGCGATTTAAAAGAGCGTAAATTGTGGGATAAATACCAAGATTGTTATGAGGATTTGCTAAACAGAACTTCTAAAGAAAATGCGCCTTGGTTTGTACTTCCTGCAGATGATAAGCCTTCTGCGCGTTTTATTTTAGCAGAAATATTATTAGAAGAAATGGAAAAATATAATTTTAAAGAACCAACGTTACCTGCAAAAATACAAGCGCAAGTAGAAGAATTTAAAGCACAATTAAATAATGAATAAAGTTTGTCATTCCTGCGAAAGCAGGAATCTCAGAAAATATAAGAATAAAAATTAAATAGATTCCTGCCTACGCAGGAATGACAGAAATATGGAATTAAACTTAACAAAACCAATCGTATTTTTCGATTTAGAAACTACAGGAGTAAGTATTGCAACCGATAGAATTGTAGAAATTGCAATTTTAAAAGTGCATCCAAACGGAAATAAAGAAAGTAAAACGTGGTTGGTAAATCCAGAAATTGAAATTCCGCAAGGAGCCATCGATATTCATGGAATTACAAACGAAAAAGTAGTTACCGAACCAACTTTTAAAGAATTAGCTGCAGAAGTTAGCAAAATGATTGAAGGTTGTGATTTAGCGGGTTTCAATTCTAATAGATTCGATATTCCTTTGTTAGCAGAAGAATTAATGCGAGCAGGAATCGATTTTGATATGAATAACAGAAAAGCGGTTGATGTTCAAGTAATCTTTCACAAAAAAGAACAACGAACATTAAGTGCTGGTTATCAATTTTACTGCGGAAGAGAATTGGAAGGAGCGCACGGAGCAGAAGCAGATACCAACGCAACCTATGAAATTTTGTTAGCGCAATTAGATAAATACGACGATATAGAAAATAGTATTGATGCGTTAAGTGAATTTTCAACTCACGGAAAAAGAGCTGATTTTGCTGGTTTTATTTTAATGAATGAAGAAGATCAAGAAATTTTTTCTTTCGGAAAGTACAAAGGAAGAACAGTAGAAGAGGTGTTAAAAGAAAACCCAGGTTATAACAATTGGATTCAGAATGCAGATTTTCCATTGTACACAAAAAAGGTATTAAGACAAATAAAAGAAAGAATGTCTGCGCCAAAAGATACCATGAGTGATGAGGATAAGTTGAACGCGTTACAGCAAAAATTTAATTTGAGGTAAACAATTTGTCATTCCTGCGCAGGCAGGAATCTATTGTTAAAGTACTCTAAATTAACAAATGATTAAGGAGCGTTGGTTTTTTATGGAATTATATTCGTTAAAAAACGAAATCAGATAAAAGAACTGACTACTTAAACAAACACACAATTAAACAATTAAACATTTCAAAAAATGTTCACAGAATATAAAAATTTACCAGATAACTCACGCGTTTGGATTTACCAAGCAGATAGAGAATTTCAAATAGAAGAAATAGAACACATAAGTGCAAAAGCGTTGTTGTTTATAGACCAATGGACGCGTCATGGAGACGATTTAAAAGGATCATTTACTATAAAATACAATCAATTTTTAGTGTTGGCAGTAGATGAAGGATTTAACAATGTTTCTGGTTGTTCTATAGATTCTTCAGTTAAATTTGTACAGGAATTAGAAAAAGAATTGCAGTTAGATTTAATGAACAAATTAAACGTATCATTTAAAGATAACGATAATATAAATATTGTGAAATTAACTGATTTTCAGCAATATGCAAAAGATAAAAAAATAAATGCTGAAACCATTGTTTTTAACAACATGGTAAATACAAAAGAAGATTTTGAAACTAAATGGGAAGTTCCAGCAAAAGAAAGTTGGCACAAACGCTTTTTGGTATAAAAATTGAATTAAAAACAACTATGCAAAAAAGAATATTCCTTTTATTTTTATTCAACGTTTTCTTATTAAGTGCGCAAGCACAAAGTGTAGATCCGTTAAGAGCAACTGATGCAGCTGCGCAACAAATTTGGGTAGATAGTATTATAAATAACATGACTGTTGAAGAAAAAATTGGTCAACTATTTATGGTACAAGCTTATTCTAATTTAGATGCTAAGCATGAAAAAACTATTACAAATATGATTGAGAAATATCATGTTGGTAATTTAATTTTTATGCAAGGAACGCCAGAAAAACAAGCAAAACTGAATAATAAATATCAAGAACTATCTAAAGTTCCGTTAATGATTGGTTTTGATGGAGAATGGGGTTTAGATATGCGTTTAAAAAACGTATATAAATTTCCTTGGAACATGACTTTAGGCGCAATTAGAGATAATAATCTGGTTGAAGAATTTGGTAAACGAATAGGAGAGCATTGTAAGCGATTAGGAATTCACATGAATTTTGCGCCTGTTGTAGATGTGAATATAAATCCAGAAAACCCAATTATTGGTAATCGTTCTTTTGGAGAAAGCAAAGAGAATGTAACCCAAAAAGCAATTGCCTTTACTCGTGGAATGCAACAAGCTGGTGTGCTTGCAAATGCAAAACACTTTCCTGGACATGGAGATACAGCGTCAGATTCTCATCATACTTTACCAGTTTTAAACTTTACAAAAGAACGTTTAGATTCAATAGAATTGTATCCATACAAAAGAATGTTTGATGCAGGTGTAGCAAGTGTTATGACAGCGCATTTAAGTATTCCTAGTTTAGAGCAAGATCCTGCTTTACCTACATCACTTTCTTATAACGTAACCACAAAGTTATTACAAGAAAAGTTAGGTTTTTTAGGGTTGGTTATAACCGACGGATTAAACATGAAAGGCGCTGCAAATTATTCTACTTCAGCAGAAATAGATTTAGCCGCAATACTTGCAGGAAACGACATGTTGTTAATTCCGCAAGATGTTCCAGGTTCTGTAAAATTGATGAAAAATGCACTTAAAAACGGAATGCTAACCGAAGAAAGATTAGAGCATTCTGTTCGTAAAATATTAAGAGCAAAGTATTTAGTTGGTTTAAATAAGTATAAACCAGTTTCAGAAGACAATTTACAAGCTGATTTAAATGCTCCAAAAGATGAGGTTTTACATAGAAAATTGATTAAAAATTCTATTACCATTCTAAAAAACACAAACGGAGATATTCCGGTTAGAAATTTAGAAAAACGTAAAATTGCTTATGTTTCAATGGGAGATTCTAAAGGAACTCATTTTGTAAATATGTTGCAGAATTATGCAAAAGTTGATGTGGTTTCAGATAAAAACTTAGCAACTCTTCAACAAAAATTAGAAAAATACAATTTAGTAATTATTGGTTTTCATAAATCTAATGACCATCCTTGGAAAGGATATAAATTCACAAACAAAGAACTAGTTTGGTTGCAAGAAATTGCACGAGAAAAAAATGTTATTTTAGATGTTTTTGCAAGTCCATACAGTTTATTACAAGTTAAATCATTTACTAATATTGAAGGTTTATTGGTTTCTTATCAAAACAGTAAATTGGCACAAGAACTTTCTGCGCAAGCAATTTTTGGAGCTTTAGATGTAAACGGAAAATTACCGGTTTCAATAAAGAATGAGTTTGGAGAAGGGCATGGTTTGTTAGCCTATAGTTTAAAAAGATTTGAATACTCTACGCCAGAAGATGTTGGTATGTCTTCTTTGGTTTTAGAAGGAATAGATAAAAGAGTCGATACAATTTTAAAGCAAAAAATGGCTCCTGGAGTTCAGGTTTTGGTGGCTCGTCATGGAAAAGTTATTTACAATAAAAGTTTCGGATACCACACGCATAGTAAAAAGCTAAAAGTAAAAAATTCCGATGTGTATGATTTGGCTTCCCTAACAAAAATATTGGCTTCCCTACCTTTAATTATGAAAGCAGAAGAGGAGCAGGTTTTACCATTGTCGGCAAGTTTAAAAGATATATTACCTTCTTTTAAAAACTCAAATAAAGAAAAAGTAACTGTAAAAGAAATCTTGTCGCATTTTGGACGCTTAAAAGCATGGATTCCATTCTATAAAGGCACTCAAGATAGTGTAACGGGTAGAAATTTATCAAAATTTTATAGCAAGAAAAAATCAGATAAATATCAAATTAAGATAGCTCAGAATTTATATATGAATAAAAGCTACCAAGACAGTATTTATAAATATATAAAAGATGCAGATCAAAGAGAAAGCAAGCGTTATAAATATAGCGATTTAGGATATTATTTATTCAAGAAAGCATTAGAAGATACATATCATAAACCATTAAATACTTTGGTAGATGAAGAGTTTTATCAATCTTTAGGAGCAAATAGAACCTCTTATTTACCTTTAGAAAAATTTAGAAAATCAGAAATTATTCCAACAGAAAAAGACACTTATTATCGCAATCAATTATTGCAAGGTTACGTGCATGATATGGGCGCAGCAATGCAAGGTGGAGTTGGCGGTCACGCGGGTTTATTTGCAAATGCTAATGATGTTGCCAAGATTATGCAAATGTACTTGCAAAAAGGCGAATATGGAGGCAGACAATACCTGTATCCTGAAACGGTAGAAAAGTTTAATAAGCGTTATTTTCAGGACAAAAAAGTTCGTAGAGGCTTAGGTTTCGATAAGCCGCAATTAAATCCAAAAGTTAAGGCAACTTGTGGTTGTGTTTCCGAAGAAAGTTTTGGTCATAGTGGTTTTACAGGAACTTATACTTGGGCAGATCCACAAAGCGGAATTGTCTATGTTTTCCTATCAAATCGAGTATATCCAAACATGGATAATCGAGGTTTGGTAAGAAGTAATATGCGAACCAAAATCCAACAAGTAATTCAAGACGCTATTATAAAATAGTTGTTTTGTTATTTTGTCTTTCGTTTGGCGTAGTTTAATTGTTAGAAGCTATTTCCTGCTTTCCGCTATATCTTTTTTGAGAAAAACAAAAAAGGATGCCGCTTCAATCAGGGCTAAGTTAGTTTGCTAACTTTCTGTATTTGTTGGAGATAATTTCGTATAAATCAGCACTAGAATTAATGAAGTTAAAAAATAGATAACGCCAATTTTATTTCCGAATAAATAAGAAATAATTAAAGCCTGTAAGCTATAAAAAAACGGAATTAAAACTAAATTTAAGCCAAACCGAAAGGTATCTACAAACTCAATTTCAGGTATTTTTTTAGCCGTTTTTTTCCAAATAATATAAGCGAAAATACTATTAATAATAAGCAATAGTTTTATAAATTTAAATTCCCTTTTAGGCTTTTCAATTGGCGGAAATGTTTTCTTTTTTACAATCCAATTTACAGTTTCAGTATCTGTAAAATCAACTTGAGCAGCATTTAGTTTAGTGACTGTTTCTTCGTAATTTTCAGCATCTATATGTGCACTTAATTCTTTTAATTGGTTAGAAACTTGTTCTTTAAGTTTATTTACTGAGTTGTTAATCTCGTTAGGGTTATAAAAAGAGCTCGTTAATATTGGCTTTCCAATATTAACTGCGACTTTTGTGGGTAAAATAGATTCGTTTTGGTAAGTTAATCCAATAGGAACAATATGTATTTCCAAATCTTTATGTTTGTCAAGTGCTCTAAATAGAATCCTCGTAAAACCTTTGCTTAAAGGTCTAATGGTTCTTTTTATATTATGACTTCCTTCAGGAAAAATAAGTATTGCTTTCTTGCTTTTAAATAAGCTTACACACTGTTCAAAAATAGCATCATTTTTAGAAATTTCTTTTAAACCATCTCTAATTCTGTAAATTGGCATCATGCCTAACAAACCAAATATTTTAGCAATTATAGTTTTTTTAAAAACTGCAGCACGAACTAAAAAATGAGTTTTTCTTTTGGTGGAAGTAGCTATTATTAATGGGTCAATTAAAGCATTTGGATGATTAGCCATAAACAAAATAGCACCCTTTTTTGGAATGTTTTTTTCGCCTTTAACAATTATTCTTTTAGTGTAAAAAAATAACCCGACAGAAATAACTGTTTTAACAAAGAAGTAAAATATGTTTTTCATTTTTGCTTACTGCTTACTGCTTACTGCTTACTGCTTACTGCTTACTGCTTACTGCTTTTTCTTCCCCAATAGGTTGCTAAAACCATTCCTGAAAAAACATCCCAAATGCCCCAAAAAGCTGCAAGTAAAGCCATTCCGCCTAAACCTTCAAAAAAACCAAAGATTAATAATAAGCCTAATCCGCCATTTTGAATTCCGGTTTCAATAGCTATTGTTTTAGAATCAGCTTTATTAAGTCTAAATATTTTGGCAGTTGAAAACCCTAAAATATAAGCAAAGATGTTATGAAAAATAACCAAGAATAAAACATGATGAATATGGTTAGTGAAAATGTCTAAATTCTGTGAAAATGCTATTACAATTAATAAAATAAAAACGGTCATTGAAAGTGGTTTTAAAACTTTTTCAATTTTTTCAGCCATTTCATTATGGTAATGTTTTATAAGCATACCAACTATTAAAGGAATTCCAAGAATTAACGAAACTAATTTAAATAACTCAAACGGATTTAATTCAACCGTTTTTAATATTGCATTAGTAGGTTCGTACAAACTTCCCCAAAAATGTAAATTTATCGGAGTCATAAAAATGCAGATAAGTGTTGCAAAAGCCGTTAAGCTTACAGATAAAGCTGCATTTCCACCAGCCATTTTACTAAAGAAATTAGAAACATTTCCACCAGGACAAGCCGCTATCATCATCATTCCTAAAGCAAAACTAGGGTGAGGTTGAATAATTAATATTGCCAAAAATGTTGCTGCAGGCAATAATATAAACTGAGATAATACACCGACAAAAACAATTTTAGGATTTTTAAAAAGGCGTTTAAAATCGTCAATTTTTATGCCTAATGCAACTCCAAACATAATAATAGCAATTGCTATATTTAATAACCAAAGACCTTCGGAATCAAAATTAATTTTAATATCGTCTATATTTATTGTCGGATTAGTTTTTAAAAGCATATTCTATAATATTTGCGCCCATTTTTAAAGCCTTTTCTCTTACTTCTTTAGGATTATTGTGTACAACAGCATCTTCCCAACCATCACTTAAATCAGTTTCGTAATCGTAAAAGACAATTAATCGTCCTTCGTAAAATAAACCAAAACCTTGTGGAGGTTGTTTATTGTGTTCGTGTATTTTTGGTAATCCGTTTGGAAATGAAAAAGTCTGATTATAAATAGGGTGACTGCTTGGTATTTCTTGTAATTCTAATTTCGGAAAAACCTTTTTCAGTTCTCTTCTAATGTATTTGTCTAATCCATAATTATCAGAAATATGAAGGAAACCACCAGAAATAAGATAGTTTTTTAAGTTTTGTGATTCATCATCAGAAAAGAAAACATTACCATGTCCAGTTAAAAATAATATTGGGTAATTAAAAATATCTTCATCTTCCGCAGAAACAGTTTGTATATTTTTGTTAATTAATGTTTTACAATTTGTATTGGTAAAAGCAATTAAATTTGGAAGCGCAGTAGGATTTGAATACCAATCTCCACCACCATTATATTTTAAAATTGCAACTTCTTGTGCGTTAATTATGTATGTTGATAAGAGTAAAAGGAAAGTGAAAATAAAGCGCATATTAAATTTTAGTATTCATAAATTTTAACTAAACGTCTACAACGTTTTTTTATATATGAAGCAATATAGTAATTTTAGGGCATAAAAAAACACCATCATAGCAAATGGTGTTTTGCGCAAAACTCTCCTTTTTCATATTTGAGAAATTCCTCAACGCGTTATTTAGATATTATAATCGAAAATTTAAACCCCTTCAGCTTTTCTAATTATTTTATCTACATCAAATTTAAGGATAATTTTAAATATAGATGTCCGAAAACGTCCAAATTGGACGTTTTCGGACAAATTTCACATTAAAATAACGTGTATTATTTTTTAGCTCTAAATTCAGCAGGAGTCTTTCCAGTGTGTTTTTTAAAGACCGTGTAAAATGTAGATCTTGATTTAAAACCAGATTCTAGGCCAACGGCAGTAATTGTATATTGATTGTAATTACTGTCAGTAAGAAGTTTTTTGGCTTGTTCTACCCGCAATTCATTCATGTATTCTGTAAATGATTTTTGTGCACTAGAATTCATAATTGCAGAGAATTTACTTTTACTCATGCCAAGTTCTTCAGCTAATATTTCTCGAGTAATTTTACTTTCTGTAAACTTTTTATTGGATAAAATATAGTTATGAATTATTGTAAATTCTTCATCGTATTTATCTTCAATAGAGGTGGTTTCTTTAGTTGTATCGGTTGTTCTTAAAATTGCTCTTAAACTTCTCCTTTCTTTTAGTAAACTATATTGTTTAATTGATTGATAACCTAACCAGAAAATTAATAAAGTAGTGTAAACTCTTAAAGGATAATAGGAAAAAATAAACCCAGTAAAATTCATTTTTACTTTTATTGCTAAAGCTGCAAACCAAAGTAGATAGCCTAATGCTCCAATAACAAAAAACAGATAAATCCAACGTAAATTATCAAATGATAGAATTTTAGGAAACAAGTTTTCCTTCTTATATAAAACATAAAATGAGTATCCAAAAACTCCTATAGATATTATAAAACTAAAAATTTCTTCAATAGAAGTGTATTTTTCATACAAAAAGTTAAGTTTTTCAATGTTTGAAGTTCCAGAGTAGATTAGAATAAAAGAAATTTGTAATAGTATTGCTAAGAAAAATAGTGGTAATATTATCCGTATAATTTTTATTGATTTATCTACAATTTCTAAATAATGTATTAAAAACATATAGAAAAAAGGTGCAAATAAAAAATGCCAAGGCACTTGAATATAGTCCAGCATAAATTTATGTTGGAATAACTCTTTTGCTAAAATCCAAGATTGTAAATTATTTAAAGAAATGGAAAGTATAGTAAGGCTTAGGTAAACCATACTTTTTACTCTTCCTATTTTGGAAAAGTGTAGGGCAATACTATAACTTATACCAAGTATAGCACTTACTATTAAGAAGTGGTTGAATAGGGTTGTTATATGCAATTTTAAAGTTCTTTTTCAAGGTGCAATATACAATTTATTCTTATTGGTTTATTAAAGAAATTGTTTGAACAGCAACTAAGCCAGCAGTTTCTGTTCGTAATCGGCTTTCTCCCAGTGAAATAGGTTGTAGTTTTTTTTCTAAAGACCTTTTTATTTCTTCTGAAGAAAAATCTCCTTCAGGTCCAATGAGAATTATAGTTTTTTCTGAAGGTTTTACGGTGTCTTTTAATAATTTTTTCTCTCCTTCTTCACAATGAGCAATACACATTGTTTCATCAGAATTTTGATTGATAAAATCGTTAAATTTAATAGGTTCATTTAGTTTGGGTAAAGTGAATTTTAACGATTGTTTCATAGCAGATTGTACAATTTTTTCTAATCGTTCTAATTTAACAACTCTTCTTTCTGAGTTTTGACAAATAATTGGCGTTATTTCATCGATACCAATTTCAGTAGCTTTTTCTAAAAACCATTCTAGACGGTCGTTGTTTTTAGTTGGTGCAATGGCAATGTGTAAGTAGTAGTTCCATGGTTTTGACTTAGTTTCAGTATTTACAATAGTAGCAATGCATTTTTTGTCACTAGCAATGCTAATTTCAGCAGAAAATAAAAAACCTTTTCCGTTTGTAATATGTAAAATATCACGTTCTTTTTTTCTTAAAACTCTAACAATGTGTCTGCTTTCTTCTTTAGAGAAGGTTAATTGTTGAGTTGCCTCATTTATGTCTGAATTATAAAAAAGTTGCATTATAAATTTAATCTATAGGTTCTACGTCTTTTGTGTGTTTCTGGATTAAAATCTTTCCATAATTTATGAATAGCTTCATTGTCTTTTAATTCTGGAGTTCTAATACAGTTTTCAATTCCTAAAGGAGCAAATGTTTTAGTGTATTGGTCAAAAATAATTGCATGTACACCTTTGTTTTGATATTCTGGATGCACACCAATTAAGTAAAAAGTTACGTCTTTAGCTTTTTTTCTTGCTCTTAATAAATGAAAAAGGCCAAAAGGAAATAATTTGCCTTTTGCTTTTTGTAGCGCTTCAGAAAACGAAGGCATTACAATGGCAAAAGCAACTAGTTTATTATTTCTGTCTACAACAAATTTAATATACTCAGGGTTTATAAAACTGATGTATTTCTTTTTGAAAAATGCAATTTGAGAATCTGATATTGGGACAAAAGTTGATAGTTTAGAGTAAGCGGCGCTAAAGACTTCAAACATTTCATCTACATAAGGCATAATGTCTTTTGTCTTAGTGAAATCTAATGCCGTTAACTCATATCTTTTTTTAATAATGTTGCTAATTCGGTTAAAATAAACGCCATCAACATTATTAAATTTAAACTTATTCTCTAGATATTCTTTCTCTTTTATAAAGCCAAGTTTTTCTAAATGATCTTTATAATATGGATGGTTGTACCAAGTAATCATTGTGCCAATATGATCAAAACCTTCAGTTAAAACACCAGTTTTATCTAAGTTATTGAAGCCAATTGGACCTTCAACAAATTTTAAATTGTTTTGATGGCCAATTTCTTTTACTTTTTCTAATAAAATTTTTGAAACTTCAATGTCATCAATAACATCAAACCAACCGAAACGCATTTTTTTAATGCCTTGTTGTTCAATTTCGTAGTTATTGATAATTGCAACAACTCTACCAACTATTTTTTTGTTTTTTATAGCAATAAAAAAACGAGCATCTGCATTTTCAAATACAGGATTTTTAGTTTTGTCAAAGTTTGCTATTTCGTCTTTTATTATTGGTGGAACCCAATATTTATTATCTTTATATAGTGAAAAAGGAAACGTAACAAATTGTTTCATTTCCTTTCTTGTAGTTATTTCTTTTAAGGTTATCATTTAATGGTATTAACCGTTTTTCTTTTTATTTTTTCTGGCTTCTTTTTTAGCTTTTTTCTCGTCTTTCTTAATTTGTTTTTCGAGTTCTTTTACTTCTCTTTCTAGCTTTTCTTCTTCGGTTTCATCTTTTTTCTTTTTCTTTCCAAATAAGTTTGAGAAAAATCCGCCTTTTTTCTCTTTTTTTGTTACAGCTTTTTTACGTTGTCTTGTAGGTCTATCTCTTGTTCCATCAGTTTTAGAACTTGTTGTCGTTTTATTTTTCTTAGAAAATAAACCAAAACCATTAAATAAACGGCCAAAGAATCCTTTTTTAGCACCAAACTCAGTAGTGTTATCTCTTTTAATTTCATTTCCAAATTCATCAATTTCAATAAAACCATCTTGATGTCTGTCAATTCGATAAGAAACCCCTAAACTACCATAAAAACCAGTAACATTTTCTTGAAAAGTTCCTCTTGCTGATGCGTTAAATTGTAAATTTTTACTGAATAAATATGCCGCTCCAACACCTAAATTACTTTTGCTTTCTACATCGTTATACAATGCCTGATGTTCAACAAAACCAGACCAATAATCGTCAAAATTGTAGGTTGCTGTTACAATATGAGAAAACTCTGGTAAATCACTTCCAATGTAATCGTAATAAAAATTAGTTACTAAATTAAATTTATGAGAAAATTGATTTTGTAATAAAACTCCGGCTTTTGGTGTTATTCCACCACGGTTATGATAATCTGTTAATACGCTTCCAAAATTTGCTCCAGCATACACTGCTACAGCAGGAATTACTCTTTTCCAATCAAAAGCCATACGCTTTTTCCAGCTTCTAATTTCTTTAGATTTATCGGCATAAGTAGGTTGATAAACAAGATATTTAGCGCCCAATGTTAGCTGACTTATACCTGTTTCATTATAAGAAGATTCAAAAACATTTTTGAAAGCAATTTTATCTTTTTCGAAAGTTGTATTTACATTTAGCTCTAGTTTATCTAAAAAAAAGCTTGTTCTAAAAAGTAAATTTACACCCATTGCTTCTGGATTACTAAACAAAGGAACTGGATCTGCTTTTCGGTAAAATAATGTCGATTCTAATTGGTAAACACCTGTTCCAACACTATAAGGACTTTCAGAAAATCCTGGTCTGTTAGAGTTTATAACTTCAGTGTATTGTGCCTGAATTGTTAACGAAAAACAAATAATTAATAATAACCAACCTTTTTTTACCATAATGAGTTCAAAATTTTGAAGCTTTACAAACATACATTAAAAAAAAGCATTCTACAATGTAAGTTTTGTAACTTCTTAACGTTTAAATTGCGCTCAAATTGTTACTTTTGAAAGAATTATTTTATAAGATTAAGATTTGAAAACACTATTTATAATACTACTTATTTACATTGCATTTAAATATTTAGCCAGATTATTTGCACCATTTTTAATGAAGAAAATGGCAGAGAAAATGCAACAAAAAGCAGAACAACAATTCGGAGGTAAGAAAACACAACCAATTGTAAAAGAAGGAGAAACAATAATTGATAAAAATCCACAGAAAAATCAACAAAGCAGTAATGATGTTGGTGAGTATGTTGATTTTGAGGAAGTTGATTAATTATGGATTTTAAAAAACTAGTACCTTATTTTATAGCTGTTACAGTTTTTGTAATTGCTTCTTTAATTTATTTTAACCCAGTTTTAAGCGGAAAAAAAATTAAACAGAGCGACATTACACAGTTCTCTGGAATGGCAAAAGAAATAAAAGATTACAGGTTAAAGCACAATGATAAAGAACCTTATTGGACAGGAAGTGCTTTTAGCGGAATGCCAGCATATCAGGTAAGTACTTACTTTCCTAATGATTTTATACGATCAATAGATAAACTATTACGCTTTTTACCAAGACCAGCAGATTATGTTTTTCTATATTTCTTCGGATTTTTTCTACTATTAACAGCTTTAAAAGTTGAATGGAAATTGGCAATTCTAGGAGCATTGTCCTTTGGATTTTCAACTTATTTAATTATAATTTTTGGAGCTGGACATAATGCTAAGGCGCATGCAATAGCTTATATACCAGCTGTAATTGCAGGTGTTTTATATGTTTTTCAAAAAAGATATTTACTCGGATTTGTAATTGTTGGTTTAGCAATGGCGCTAGAAATTTATGCAAATCACCCACAAATGACCTATTATATGGGGTTTTGTTTGTTGATTTTAGGTGTTGTGGAGTTTGTTGAAGCAATAAAGAAAAAAGCGATAAAAACTTTTGCCAAACAAGCTGCAATAATTGTTGCCGCAATGTGTTTAGGAATTAGCGTAAATGCAACCCGTTTGCTTTCTATGAAAGAATATGCAGATTATAGTACTCGTGGAAAATCCGAGTTAACAATAAACCCAGATGGAAGTAAAAAAGAAGCATCCAAAGGTTTAGATAAAGCTTATATTACTGAATACAGCTACGGAATTGCAGAAACATTTAATTTAATGATTCCTCGTTTTATGGGAGGAGGAACTATTGAAGAATTAGGAGAAAGTTCTGAGTTTTATCAAACATTAAAAGCAAAAGCAGGAACAAAAACAGCTAGAGATTATTCCGAACAAGTTTTTACGTATTGGGGAAATCAACCAATAGTAGAAGCGCCAGCTTATATTGGAGCTATAATTTTCTTCTTATTTTTTCTCGGAATTTTTCTAGTTCGCGGAAAATTAAAATACTGGTTAGTAGCAGCAACTATTTTTTCGATTCTATTAAGTTGGGGGAAGAATTTTGCTGGAATCACTAACTTTTTTATTGATTATATCCCTCTTTATAACAAGTTTAGAGCGGTTTCATCCATACAAGTAATTGCAGAATTATGTGTTCCTTTATTAGGAGTTTTAGCACTTAGAAACTTTTTCTCATCAGAAATTTCTTCAGAAGAAAAGGGAAGTGCGCTTAAAAAAGCATTATATGTTGGAGGTGGAATTGCATTGTTTTTTATGCTCTTTGGGTCAAGTTTGTTTGCTTTTGAAGGTTTAAGAGATTCACAATATGCAGAATTACCAGAATTGATTGATGCTTTAATTTCTGATAGAAAATCAATGTTATTTAATGACAGCTTACGTTCATTAGTTTTAATTGTTTTATCAGCAGGATTGCTATGGTTTTTCTTAAAAAACAAAATAAAGCAGTTGCCAGTAATATTGGTTTTGGGCGCTTTAATTTTATTTGATTTAGTTTCGGTTGATATAAATTATGTAAATAAAGACGATTTTACTGCAGCAAGAAAAGTTTTAAAACCATTTACAGCGTCAGAAGCAGACAAGCAGATTTTAGAAGATAAAACACATTATAGAGTTGCTAATTTTACAGTAAATCCATTAAACGACGGTAGAACATCGTATTTCCATCAATCAATTGGTGGTTATCATGCTGCAAAAATGGGACGTTATCAAGAGTTGTTTGATTATCAAATAGCCAAAAATAACATGGAAGTATTAAATATGTTAAATACTAAATACTTTATTGTTGGCGCAGATCAAGTGCAATTTAATCCAGATGTAAATGGAAATGCATGGTTTGTTCAGAATTTAAAAATTGTAAACTCTACTAATGAAGAAATGCAAGCGTTGGATAGTTTACAAACGAAAAACCAAGCTGTAATTAAAGGTGATTTGGTTGGGAAATCATTTTTTGAAAAAGATTCAACCGCAACTATAAGCTTAATAAAATATGATGTTAATACCTTAACGTATGAATCGAAAGCAAGCCAAGAACAGTTTGCGGTTTTTTCAGAAATCTATTATAAAAATGGTTGGAATGCCTATGTTGATGGGAAATTAACGCCACATTATCAAGTTAATTATGTGCTTCGTGGAATGGTTGTTCCAGCAGGAAATCATACCATAGAATTTAAGTTTGAACCTACTGTTATTAAAACAGGAAATACCATTTCTTTAATTTCGTACGCGTTGTTATTATTAGTTCCAATTGGTTGGTTTTTCTTTGAAAAAAGAAAGCAATAATGAGAATAGGAATGATTTTAGATAGTAATTTTCCGCCAGATCCAAGGGTGGAAAACGAAGCTATTGAATTGATAAAACATGGTCATTCGGTATTGTTGTTTTGTTTAACTTATGGAAATGAACCTTCAGAAGAAATTATAAATGGAATAGAAGTAAAGCGTTATAACTCTAATAAGCTGGAATATAAATTATCTGCATTAGCGTACACAGTTTCTTTTTATCGGTTTTTTATGCAACCAAAAATAGCGGATTTTATTCAACAAAATAAGATAGAAGCATTGCATATCCATGATATAAGAATTGCAAAATCTGTTTTTAAAGCGAATAAAAAATACAAATTACCTATTGTTTTAGATTTGCATGATAATATGCCTGAAGTGATGAAATTGTATCCGCATTTGCAGAAATTTCCAGGAAAATATATTATTTCACCTAAAAAATGGAAGCAAAAAGAGGAGGAGTTTATTAAAAATGCAGACAAAGTTATTTCTGTTTCTCCAGAATTTATAGACAGCTTGGAAAATAGAATTCCTTCGGCTTCAAGTAAATTCGTTTTAGTGCCAAATACAATTCGGAAATCGTTTTTTGAGGATGCTAAAATTGAAGAATCAATTCTTAATAAGTATAAAACTGATTTTGTTATTTTATATGTTGGAGATACTCATCTGCGAAGAGGTTTACAAACCGCAATTAGCGCAATTCCGTTATTAAAAGATAAAATTAAAAATATTAAATTGGTAGTTGTTGGTAAAAACACAACAGATCCAATTTTAAAAAAGCAAGTTGCAGATTTAAAAGTTGAACAATTTGTAGATTTTGAAGGTTGGAAAAATGTATCTTTATTTCCAAGTTATATTATGTCGAGTTCGGTTTGTATTTCACCTTTGCATAGAAACAAGCAACATGATGTTGCGTATGCTAATAAAATTTTTCAGTATATGAGTTTTGCTAAACCATTGTTGGTGAGTGATGCAATTGCACAGAAGAAAATTGTTGAAGAAAATAATTGTGGTTTAGTGCATTTAGAAAAAGATGAAGTAGATTTTGCTGAAAAAGTCATAACTTTTTATAATGACGAAAACTTAAGAACAAGTTTAGGTGAAAACGGAGAGAGGTTTGTGAAAGAAGAGTTTTCTTGGGAACAAACATCAAAGAAGTTAATAGAGTTATACGATAACCTTAAGAATTGAAAGCCTTAATTATTACATATTATTGGCCTCCAGCAGGAGGAAGCGGTGTGCAGCGTTGGTTGAAGTTTGTAAAATATTTACAAAATTTTGATATTGAACCTATTGTTTATGTTCCTGAGAATGCACAGTATCCTATTAAAGATGTATCCTTAGAAAAGGATATTCCTGAAAATATTGAAATTCTAAAACTACCAATTTGGGAACCAAATAGCATTTTATCATTATTTAAAAAAGATAGTAAACAAAGTGCGGGTTTTTTAAATCCAAATCCGAGTTTTGTTGGTTCAATTTTACAAAAAATAAGAGCAAATTATTTTATTCCAGATGCACGTAAATTCTGGGTAAAACCTTCGGTTAAATTCTTAAAAAACTATCTTTCAAAAAATAATATAGATGTTGTAATAACAACAGGTCCGCCACACAGTTTACATTTAATTGGTCTTCAATTAAAAAAAGAATTAGGTGTAAAATGGATTTCAGATTTTAGAGATCCTTGGACAGATATCGATTATTTTCATCAATTACCATTATCAGAAAAAGCTAGAGCCAAACATCATCAACTAGAGCAAGAAGTTTTAAAAAACTCTGATGCTGTTTTAGTTGTTGGTAAAACAATGAAAGAGAATTATAAAAACTTTTCTGATAATATTCATGTCATTACAAACGGATTTGATTCCGAATTAAATGAAATAAAAGAGGTTGCATTAGATAAAAAATTCTCAATAACGCATATTGGAATGATGAATGCTGATAGAAACCCTCTAGTTTTATGGAAGGTTTTATCAGATTTATGTAAAGAAAATAAGGAGTTTGAACAAGATTTAGAAATAAAATTAATTGGTAAAATAGCTTCTGAAATTGATGAATCTTTAGAAGGATATCAACTTAAAAATATTGTAAAAATCGATTATTTACCTCATAATGAAGTAAAAGAATATCAACGGAAATCGCAAGTTTTATTGCTAGCTATAAATAATGTGCCAAGTGCAAAAGGTATTTTAACAGGAAAAATATTTGAGTATTTACAAGCTAAAAGACCTATTTTAGCAATTGGACCAGAAGATGGAGATTTAGCGGAAGTTTTAAATTCTACTAATTCAGGTAGTACTGTTGATTTTGAAAATAAAGACCAATTAAAATTAACGATTTTAAGATTATATTCTGCTTATAAAAATGGAGATTTAACTATAGAATCGAGTAATATTGAACAATTTCATCGTAAGAATTTAACGGAACAATTGTCAATAGTAATTAAAGACGTAGTAAATAAGGTTTGAAAAAAATAGTAACTATTTTAGGAGCAAGACCTCAGTTTGTAAAAGGAGCTGTTTTAAGTAGAATTATAGAAAAATATAAGTCTATTGAAGAGGTTATTATACATACAGGTCAACATTTTGATGAAAATATGAGTGCTATTTTCTTCAATGAAATGAATATTCCTAAACCAAAATACAACCTTAATGTAAATAGTCTTAGTCATGGAGCTATGACTGGCAAAATGCTTGAAAAGATTGAAGAAATTTTACTAACCGAAAAGCCAGATGCTGTCGTGGTTTATGGAGATACTAACTCTACAATCGCTGGGGCTTTAGCAGCAAAGAAATTACAGATAAAAGTTGTGCATATAGAAGCGGGTTTGCGTTCTTATAATATGCAAATGCCTGAAGAGGTTAATAGAATTTTAACGGATAGAATTTCTGATTTATTAAGTTGTCCAACAGATACTGCAATTAAAAATTTAGAAAAAGAAGGATTTAATAATTTGCCAAGTTGTATTGAAAAACATGGCGATATTATGAAAGATGCTGTTGAATATTATAGTGAAATGGCAGCAGAAAAATCAGCTATAATGGAAGATGAAAATTTGCAAAAAAACGAATTTGTTTTAGCAACAATTCATCGACAAGAAAATACAGATGATATCAATAAACTAAAAGATATATTTTCTGCTTTAGAGGAGATTCATAAAGAAAAGACTGTTGTTTTACCTTTGCATCCAAGAACAAAAAAAGTTCTAGACAAATATAATTTACAGCCTAAAATTACTTTTATAAATCCTGTTGGATATTTTGATATGTTAGTTTTATTAAAGAACTGTAAAATGGTTGTTACAGATAGTGGTGGACTACAAAAAGAGGCGTTTTTTAATAAAAAACACTGTATTATAGCAAGAGAAGAAACAGAATGGATTGAGTTAGTGGAACATGGTTTTGCGGATCTAACTGGAAGTAATCCAGAAAAAATAATGGATGCTTATGTTAAGTTTGATAAATCTGCTTTAAGTTTTAATAAAGAATTATACGGTTCTAATGTGGGGGGGAAAATTCATCAGTCTATAATTAATTTAATAGAAGAATAAATTGGGAATAATTTTAAAACAGTCTCTTAAAAATTCACTCATAATATATCTTGGGTTTATAGTTGGTGGTATAAACGTTCTTGTTTTATATCCAGAGATTTTAAAATCGGAATTTTATGGTTTGGTTGTGTATTTGCTTTCAGCTTCTAATTTAATAATGCCTTTGGCTGCTTTTGGTATTCATAATACCATTGTTAAATTTTATTCATCATATAGTGACAAAGAACAACAAGATAGGTTTTTATCAATTGCTATTATTTTACCCCTTTTTATTGCAATTCCACTAGGTTTTTTTTGGAATGAAATTCAAAATTGGATTTTAACTAAATTACCAACAGAGAATAAAATTGTAGAAAGTTATACGCTATCGATATATATAATTGCAATTTCTTGTGCTTATTTTGAAGTTTTTTATTCTTGGGCTAAAGTTCAGTTACAATCGGTCTTTGGTAATGTTTTAAAGGAATTTTATAATAGAGCTGTTGTGTGTTTATTGTTGCTTTCAATTTCTTTTGGATGGATTACAAAGCCTCAATTTATATGGGTTTTAACAGGTTTTTATGTCTTAAGAACACTGTTAATGATGTTTTATGCTTTCAAATTATATGCTCCAAAATTAACATTTCAACTACCAGATAACTTTAAAGAAGTACTTCGTTATTCAGGGTATATTATTTTAGCAGGAAGTGCCGGAGCCATAATTTTAGATATAGATAAGGTGATGATACCAAGTAAAGAGGTTGTTAATGTGGCTGCTTATTATGCGGTTGCGGTATTTATCGGTTCATTTATTGAAGCTCCAAGTAGGGCAATGTCTCAAATATTACAGCCTTTAACTTCAAAAACTTTAAATGAAAATAATCATTTCGAAGTTGAAAATTTATATAAAAAGAGTTCTATAAACTTATTGTTAATTGGTGGGTTATTCTTTTTACTAGTTAATTGTGGTGTTGTTGAGCTTTTTAAATTAATGCCAGAAAAAGGCTATTCAGAAGGTGTTTTAGTAGTTTTAATGATTTCTGTAGCTAAATTGTATAACATGTTCCTGGGAAATAATGGGGCAATTATTAATAACTCAAAATTCTATAGAATTGCATTACCAATTGGTGTTGGTATGGCTTTGTCTGTGTATTTCTTAAATAACTATTTATTCGAATTTTTTAGAACAGATGGATTTGCATTAGCAACATTAATAACTATTTTAGTTTTTAATACGCTAAAAATATTTTTTGTAAAATCTAAATTTAAGATGACTCCTTTTACTAATAAATCGGTACAATTGATATTGATTATTTTGTGTTTATTTTCAGCCTTTTATTTCTGGGATTTTCCATTTCATCCAATATTGAACATTGTTCTTAAAAGTATATTAATTGTAACAAGTTATTTGTTTGTGGTTCTAAAAATGAATATTTCACCAGAAATAGATAATCTAATTAAACGTTTTAGAAAGTAGTTTTTCTAGCAAAAAAATAAGGCCTATCAATTAAGATAGACCTTTTGAAGGGGAAACTCCTATTTCTAATATTTTTAGAAACGGGTTTGCAAATATAGGACATAACTTAAGTATTGTTCTAAACATAAGTTTATAAGTTACTTAGAGTATAAAGCTTTTCGAATTCTGCTAAATTGTATAGGAGTTATGTTTAAATAAGCTGCAACTTGATATAGCGGTATGTGTTTTTCAATATCTGGAGCAACTTTTTTAAGTTCAAGATATCGTTCAGTAGCGTTTAAGGTGCTTAAAGAATTTACTCTTCTTTCAATATTTATAAAAGCACTCTCTAAATTTTTAATATGTAAAAGTGCAATGTCATGATGCTTTTTGGTGAGTAGTATAAAAGTATCCCAATTCCCTTCAAACACTGTACAATCTGTAATACAAGCATAAGTAGAAGTTGCTGGTGTTTTTAATAATAATGAGGTAAGCGAGCAAAAAACTGATATTGGAATAAATATTGATCTAATATGTTCTTTACCTTTTTTATCTAAAGTATAACTTCTAGCAATGCCTTCTATTAATAAAAAAGTGTTTTTTGGTGTTTTGCCAGCTGCGTCTATTATTTCTCCTTTTTTGTATTTTTTTAAAGAGAAAAGATTTTCTAAATCCTTTATTGCTTCATCTGATAATTTTACTATTGAAGAAGCGTATTTTTTAACTGAACTCATTTGTAGCTGATAACGAAGAGGTTATCTACAAATGTAGCTTAATTTTTTCTAAAACACTAATCGCGTTTGGACCTTCCATAAAAAGTAAGTCTAACAGAGAAAGGTTGGGTAGAAAACCATGTTTGTCATCAAACATTTGAATGTATTGAGGTATTGTAATTTCAATTCCCTTTTTATCAATAGCTAAATTTCTAAAATCTTTTTCCTTCGGAAGTAACTCGTATTCTGTAGTTATTGAATAGTTTGATGGTAATTGTAATGCATCCGTTAATATTGAAAAAGTATCAATATTTACATCAATTAAAAAGGTGTATTCTTTTGTAAAAATTGGCATTAAATCATCAATGTAAAACTCAAAAAAAGGTGAAGTTCTATAAGCAGATTGTAGCGATTTTAAATGCTGACTTTGCCAAGGTGTAACGTTTTCAACTAATGTGTCTTTTGTCTTCTTTCTTCCTTCCGTTTTTGGGTGTTTAACAGGAATATTTAAAAGCTGTTTACCATTTGCACCATAAATATAACAACGGTTTCTGTACGTTTGTTTTTGAAAATTATCTTCAACCTCAAAAACAATATTTTCAGCATTTATGATTGCTGAATATTGCGAAATAGGAGAGAAGTATGTTGGTAAAAATAAACTCAAAGTTAGTCAGTTTTTTTTCTTCCTTTATAAAAACTATACCCAAAGTAGCTTGCAAATAATAAAATCACAACCCATAAGTAAGAAACAGGCTCTCCACTTCCATGAACAGTTGTAAACATTCTATCCCATCGAATAGATTTTATTTTATCAGAAAAGTTAAATATAGAAATATTAGGATCCCAACTCAACCAAATCATTACAGGTTTACCAACAACGTGGTCAAACGGAACATAACCCCAATTACGAGCGTCTAAAGAGTTTTGTCTGTTATCTCCCATTAACCAATAGTAATCTTGTTTAAAAGTGTAGCTATTAGCTTCTTTTCCGTTGATGTAAATTTTATCATTCATAACAACTAAATTATTGTTTTCGTATCGACCAATAATTTGCTCATAAAACGGAATTGATTTTGAATCTAAGGCAACAGTAACTCCTTTCTTCGGAATATAAATTGGTCCAAAATTATCTGAACTCCATTTGTATTGTGGATTGTGAGGAAAAACTGCTTTATCATAAAATCCAGCAGGTTTCAATTCTTTTGTTATGCTTTTTACCAATGAGTTATCAGCCATTGCAGCTGCTTCATCATCCGTTAAATTAAGAATGTACTTTCCATCTCTTGTGCCACCTTCTCTAACATTATACCTTTTAATAAAAGCTTGGCTAAATTGTTTCCCTTCTGTATCAACTTCAAAAAACCATTGCGGATTTGCTCTGTCAGGTAAAACAGTTTTTTTTCCGTTTATAAAAACATACCCATTTCTAACTTCCAAACTATCGCCAGGAATACCAACAGAACGTTTCACGTAATTTGTACGTTTGTCAATAGGTTTATACGTGTGTTTTCCAGATCTATCTCCCCACATAGAAGCTAAACTATCAACCGGCCAACTAAAAACAACTATGTCGTTTCTTTTTATTTTTTGAAAACCAGGAACACGCATATATGGTAAAGACAGTTTGTTTAAAAAGCCCTCTTTATCAGTATCATCAGATATAAAAGATTTTCCAATTACAGGAAGTGTATCGTGTACCATTGGCGCAGCTACTGTTGTCATTGGAACTCTAGCTCCGTAATGAAACTTGCTTACAAATAAATAATCTCCAACCCATAAAGTTTTTTCTAAAGATGAAGTTGGAATTGTGTACGGTTGCATAAAATAAGTATGCACTAAAGTAGCAGCAATAATTGCAAAAGAAATAGAACTTACCCATTCACCAAGATTAGATTGTGGTTTTAAACTTCTGCCTTCTTTGTGTTTTGTATTTGTAAAATAGTTGATATAGTAAATAAAGAAACCAAAAGTTATAATAGCTAAAATTGTGTGTAGCCTTTTATTGAAACCGAAACTTCTACAGGTTTCTACCCAAATTATTGGAAACATTAATAAGTTTACAATTGGTATAAAAAGTAAAATTACCCACCATTTTGGTCGGTTAATAATTTGCATTAAAACAACTGCATTATAAACTGGTACAGCTGCTTCCCAAGCTTGTCTTCCAGCTTTTACATATAATTTCCAAGTTCCTAAAAAGTGTACTACTTGTACTATTAGGAAAAATATAAACCATTCAAAAAATGTCATAATTCTAAATTTTTATTCCTTTTAAAGGATGTCAATTAGTAGTTTTAAATTGCTAATTGTTACGTTTTTTAACCAATGTTTAACACATCATTCATTGTGAAAACACCTGTTTTATTTTGAAGCCATTCTGCCGCAATAACTGCTCCTAATGCAAATCCTTGGCGGTTATGCGCTGTATGTTTAATATCAATAGTATCTACTTCAGAAGTATAAGAAACGGTATGTGTTCCAGGAACATCTGCTATTCTTTTAGCGATAATAGGAACAATTTCTTCGGAAGCTTCGCCGTCTAGCTCCCATTTAGTTCTGTTGGTGTTTTCTAAAACACCTTCCGCTAAAGTTATAGCTGTTCCGCTTGGAGCATCTAGTTTTTTTGTATGATGAATTTCTTCCATAGAAATGTTATAATCCTGTAAAGCATTCATCATTTTAGCGAGTTGTTTATTTAACTCAAAAAAGATGTTTACGCCTAAACTAAAGTTAGAAGCATAAATAAAAGCACCCTTTTTTTCTTTACAAAGATTAATAGCTTCATCATATTTTTCTAACCAACCGGTAGTTCCAGAAATTACTGGAACATTGTTGTTAAAACAATCTGAAATATTATTAAAAGCTGATGTTGGGACACTAAAATCAATAGCAACATCTGCTAAGGTAATGTCAATAACATCATCTTTGTCTTTTCTTATAACAATGTCATGTCCTCGAGAAATTGCGATTTTTTCAATCTCTTTTCCCATTCTTCCGTAACCTAGTAATGCAATCTTCATTTAAAAAGAATATTTTAATGAAAGTCCAACTTTTGGAGCTTCAACAAGCATTTTATCTGGCTGAAAAGTTGGTCTTATAGATAAATTATCATCGGTATTAAACTGTAAAAGGTGTGCGTTTACACTTGCTTCTACAATTTGTAAAACGTATAATAAAATACCCGTTAAAAGAGATAAATCTCTATTTTTTCTTAATGTTGTTTGTGCGCTTTCTAAACTTGCTGTAGATAAAATTAGAGAACCATCGTCTCTTGTAAATTCATCTTGTAAACCTTGTGCTCTAAGTTTAAAAGCTGTTCTGTATCTGTCGTATTCGTTTCCGTTGTCGATGTAAAAATAAGTAGCAGTACCAATTGCTGCCCAAACTAATGGCGCTTTCCAATACTTTTTATTGTAAATCTGCCCACCTCCAGGAAAAACTGCGGAATAAAAAGCAGCTTTAGAAGGTGAAAGTGGATTGTAAATACCTTCTTGGATAGATAATTCTTTTATTTTTATTGCTGTAGTATCAATTTGTGCGTTGGCAAATAAACTGCAACATAAAAAGCAAAAAACGAATATGTGTTTCGTGAAACTCACTTATTTTAATAAGTTTTTAATTCGATTAAAATCTTCTTCAGAATGAAAAGGAATAGAGATTTTACCTTTTCCATTACTACTTACAGAAACGTCAATTTTGTGTCCAAAGTATTCGCTAATATCTTTTACACTTTCCTTAACAAATTTAGGAAGTTGTTTCTTTTTAGCTGGTTTTGTAACTTTTCCTGTTTTTAAAGTTTTTACTAATTCTTCAGTTTGTCTAACCGATAATTTTTCTCGTAAAACTTTCTCGTAAATATTTAATTGGTCTTCCGTACTTTCAACGTTAATAAGAGCTCTTCCATGACCCATTGAAATAAATCCGTCTCGCATTCCTGTTTGTACAATTGGATCTAATTTTAACAATCTTAAGTAGTTTGTTACTGTTGATCTTTTTTTACCAACACGCACACTCATTTCTTCTTGCGTTAAATTAATTTCATCAATTAAACGTTGGTAAGAAAGTGCTACTTCAATTGGATCTAAATTTTTACGTTGTATGTTTTCAACCAATGCCATTTCTAGCATTTCTTGGTCGTTTGCAATTCTTATGTAAGCAGGAACCGTTTTGTTTCCTATTAATTTTGAAGCTCTAAATCTACGTTCTCCAGATACTAATTGAAATTTGTCTTCTGCTAATTTACGAACTGTAATTGGCTGAATTACACCTAGTTCTCTAATAGAACTCGCTAATTCTCTAAGTGCTTCTTCGTCAAAATAAGTTCTTGGTTGATACGGGTTTACATCAATAAGATTTAAATCTATTTCAATAATACTTCCAACAACTTTATCTGCATTTTCATCTGAAGCTGCAATAACGTTACTAGTTTCTTTCAATAAGGCAGATAATCCTCTTCCTAAAGCTTGTTTTTTAGTTGCCTTTGCCATTTTATGCGTTCTTTTTTAAAAGTTCGTTTGCCAAATTTAAGTAATTTACAGCACCTTTACTTGTTGCATCGTATGCAATTATACTTTCTCCATAACTTGGTGCTTCCCCAAGACGTGTATTTCTTCTAATAATTGTGTCAAAAACCATAGAGCTAAAGTGTTTCCTAACTTCATCTACAACTTGATTAGAAAGACGTAAACGAGAATCGAACATGGTTAATAATAAACCTTCAATGTCTAATTCTGGGTTGTGTATTTTTTGTACACTTTTTATAGTGTTTAATAATTTTCCTAAACCTTCCAAAGCAAAATATTCACATTGAATTGGAATAATAACAGCATCTGCTGCAACCAATGAGTTTAAAGTGATTAAACCTAATGATGGTGCGCAATCTATTAAAATATAATCGTAATTGTCTTTAATTTCTTCAACCGCTTTTTTAAGCATGTATTCGCGGTTTTCTTTATCTACTAATTCAATTTCAATAGCAACTAAATCAATATGCGCAGGAATAATATCTACGTTAGGCGAGTTAGTTTCTATAATAGCTTCCTTTGCAGAAATAGTATGTTCTAAAACCTGATAGGTTCCAAATTCAACACTTTCTACATCAATACCTAACCCAGATGAAGCATTTGCTTGTGGATCTGCATCAATTAATAAAACTTTCTTTTCTAAAACACCTAAAGACGCAGCGAGGTTAACGGTAGTTGTAGTTTTTCCAACACCGCCTTTTTGATTTGCTATTGCTATTATTTTTCCCATTAAAATAGTTCGATTACTAAACAGTAAAAATACAATTTATTGTAGTTTTTTAAAGAGAAAGATGTTAATAAAATTACAAAAACATAAGGTGCTAAAAATCAACACGTTGTGTTGATTTGTAAACAATTTAAGTACAAAAAAAACCGAAGTGTTAACTTCGGTTTTAGAGTTGTTTTTTTAATTTTTCTTCGGAATGTTTTTAAGAATTTCTAATAAGAATTTCCAAAATTTTTGAGTTGAAGAAATTTGAGCGCGTTCATCAGGAGAGTGAGCTCCTTTTATATTTGGGCCAAAAGAAACCATGTCTACATTTGGGTAATTTTGTCCTAAAATTCCGCATTCTAAACCTGCATGACATGCAGCAACGTTCGCTTTTTCTCCATGTAATTCTTCGTAAATATTGGCTACAAGATTTACAATTTCCGAATTTACATTAGGTTGCCAACCAGGATAATTACCGGAAAGTTCTACAGAAAAACCAGCCAATTCAAAAGCAGCGCGTAGAGAATTTGCTAAATCATATTTATTAGTTTCTGAAGAAGAACGCGTTAAACATCCAATTTTTATTGCTCCATCTTTTACGATAACTCGTGCAATATTGTTCGAAGTTTCAACAAGACCTTCAATATCTGGACTCATTCTATAAACACCATTTAAAGCGCTGTAAATAGCTTTTATAAACCCTTCTTGAACTCCTAAATCCATTACCTTTTCTGGTGAAGAAATTTCTTTTAATTCTACAGAAAGATTTGGTTCTAATGTTAAGAACTCGTTTTTTATAGTGTTGATAAGTTCATTTAATTCAAACAAAAAAGGTTCTTTAGAAACCGTGTCAATTACTACGGAAGCAAAGCTTTCACGTGGAATTGCGTTACGTAAACTTCCTCCGTTAATTTCAGCAACACGTAAACCAAAATGCTCAAAACCGTTGTATAATAAACGATTCATAATTTTGTTGGCGTTTCCTAAGCCTTTAATAATATCCATTCCAGAATGACCGCCATTTAAACCTGTTACAGAAATAGAAAAAGCAGTTGTGTTTTTTGGGGTTTCTTCTTCTGTGTAATTTCTTGTTGCTGTAAGATCTATTCCTCCAGCGCAACCCATTCCAATTTCATCGTCTTCTTCCGTGTCAAGGTTTAATAAAATTTCACCTTGTAAAACACCAGCTTCAAGACCCATTGCACCTGTCATTCCTGTTTCTTCATCAATAGTAAATAACGCTTCAATTGCTGGATGCACAATGTCTGTTGAAGATAAAATTGCCATAATTGCTGCAACTCCTAATCCGTTGTCAGCGCCTAAAGTTGTTCCTTTTGCTTTAACCCAATCTCCCTCAATAAACATTTTAATTCCTTCTTTGTCGAAGTCAAAAATGGTATCAGAATTTTTTTGGTGCACCATATCTAAATGCCCTTGCATAACCACCATTTTTCTGTCTTCCATTCCGGCAGAAGCAGGTTTTCTTATGATTACATTTCCAACTTTATCGGTAAAAGTTTCTAAACCAAGACTTTTTCCGAAGTTAACGGCAAATTCAATTACACGTTCTTCCTTTTTTGAGGGACGGGGAACTGCGTTTAAATCTGCAAAGTGATTCCAAACTATTGTTGGTTCTATATTTCTTATTTCTGAACTCATTGTAATAAATTTTTACGTGTAAATTTAGTTGATTTCGATGATAACATCATTCGTTTCTTTTCTAACTTTTTTTAGGTCTTTCATATAGCAGTCTTCAGCTCTAAAACCAACTGGTAAAACTAAGATTGATGTTAAGTTTTGTTGATTTAAGCCTAAAGCTTCGTCATATTTTTCTGCAATAAAACCTTCCATTGGGCAAGAATCTATTTGTTCAATAGCGCAAACGGTTAAAAGATTCCCCATAGCTAAATAAGCTTGGTTTTTATTCCATTGAAATAGCTCTTCTTGTGTTTTTTTATCAATATCGCCCATTAAATATTCTTTAAATGGATTTATTATTTCATCTGGCGTATTTCTAATTTTTTTTACCAAATCAAAATATTCTTCAATAGCAGCATTTGAATATTTTTTTGGAATACAAAAAACTAAAACATGCGATGCTTGTTCCACTTGTGGTTGATTCCAAGAATGTGCTACTAATGTTTTCTGAATGTCTTTATTTTGAACAACAACTAACTTAATGGGTTGTAATCCGTAAGAAGTTGCCGTTAAGTTAAACGCTTCTTTTAAGGTATTGATTTGTGCAGAAGAAAGCAGTTTTTTATCGTCAAATTTTTTAACAGCATAACGCCATTGTAAACTTTCTATACTATTCATTGTATAATTTTATGCTGCAAAAATAAGCTAATATTACTCAACCTAAAAACAGATTGGTATTGTTTAAGTTGATATGCCTATAAATTTATTTTTTGTAAATTGACTATCAAAAAGCTATAAAATGAAAGAAGATTTTCTGCACTACGTTTGGCGGTATAAATTAATTGCTTCTGCTGAAATTGAAACTACTAAAAATGAAGAAATTGAAATTTTAAATCCAGGAGTCTATAATACAAATTCTGGACCCGATTTTTTGAATACTCAGTTAAAAATTAATAAGCAACTTTGGGTTGGTAATGTCGAAATTCATTTAAATTCTTCAGATTGGTACTTGCACAAACATGAAGAGGATGTTAATTATGACGCTGTAATTTTACATGTTGTTTGGCAGCACGATGTTGAAGTTTTTATGAAGGATAATTCGCCAATACCAACTTTAGAATTAAAAGGATTAATTGATAACAATTTACTTAAAAGCTATCAGAATTTATTTTCTAAACAACAACGTTGGATTCCTTGTGAAAATCAAATTAGTGAGGTCGATAAATTTGTTGTTAATAATTGGTTAGAGCGCTTGTATTTTGAACGTTTAGAACGAAAATCTAGTGTTATTGAGGAGCTTTTAAATAAATCTAATTCAGATTACGAAGCTGTTTTATTTCAATTATTAGCTAAAAACTTTGGATTGAAAACAAATGCAGAAGCTTTTTTAAGTTTGGCGACTTCGTTAGATTTTTCTGTAGTTAGAAAAGAGTCGTTTAATGCTGAAAGTTTGGAGGCGTTGTTGTTTGGGCAAGCTGGTTTTTTAGAAGAGGTTGCTGAAGAAAATTATCAAAATGAATTAAAGAAAGAATACGAATATTTAAAACATAAACACAAATTATCTCCAATTGCTAATCGACAATTTCAGTTCTTCAGAATGCGCCCAAATAATTTCCCAACAATTAGAATTGCACAATTAGTTTCCTTATTCAATAAACATCAAAATTTGTTTTCTAAATTGATTGAAGTTACCAAAATGGAAGATTTCTACAGTTTACTTTCTGTTGAAGTAAATGAATTTTGGAAAACACATTATACGTTTGAAACAACTTCAAAAAAATCGCCCAAAAAACTAACAAAATCGTTTATAGATTTACTGTTGATTAATACAATTATTCCGTTAAAATTTCAATACTTAAACAGTAGAGGAGAAGTAGATGAAGAAGACTTTTTACAGTTAATTCAACAATTAAAACCTGAGAAAAACACAATTATATCTAAGTTTTCTGATTTAAAAATTAGTGCTAAAAATGCTTTTGAAAGTCAGGCTTTGTTAGAGCTTAAAAACAACTATTGCGCACCGAAACAATGTTTACAGTGCGCAATAGGAAAAACTATTCTTAAGAAATAATAATGTGTTATTTAGGGTCTAAAATTGAATTAATTTTGGCTAAACAATCTCTGTAATGGTATTTTGTTATACGCAACGCTAGCGCTCGTTTACAACGAGTGACCAAAAAGATTGGTTTAAAAAAGTATTAACGGTACTCGTTACAAACGAGCACTAGCGTTTACGTGAAATAAATAAACTTAAAACAATAAATTATTTTTTTTGTATTTTTAGATTCTATGAACAGAAAATATAAATCTGCATTATACCTTGTAAGTTTTGCTACTGTAAATTGGATAGAAGTTTTTACAAGGCAAGTCTATTTTAATGTTTTGGCAGAAAGTATAAATTTTTACAGAGTTAAAAAAGGAATGGAATTATATGCGTATTGTTTTATGCCAAGCCATGTACATTTATTATTTAGATCTTCTAATGAGCAACCCATGGAATTATTAAGAGATTTTAAAAAATATACTGCAAAAAAAACTAATAGAAACTATCCAAAACAATCCACAAGAAAGCAGAAAAGAATTACTGTTATGGTTGTTTGAAAGAGTAGGAAAAAAGAAAGGTAATGTGTCTAAATATCCCCGCTAGCGCTCGTTTGTTACGAGTGACCATAAAGATTAGCTTAAAAAGCATTAACGGTACTCGTTACAAACGAGCACTAGCTTTTACGTGAAATAATTAAACTTAAAATATTTTTTTTTGTATTTTTAAGTGCTATGAGTAGAAAATATAAATTTCATAATAAATCTGCATTGTATTTTGTAAGTTTTGCTACCGTAAATTGGATGGAAGTTTTTACTAGACAAGTCTATTTTAATGTATTGGCAGAGAGTGTAGATTTCTGTAGATCAAAAAAAGGTATGGAATTATATGCCTATTGTTTTATGCCAAGTCATGTCCATCTTTTATTTAGGTCTTCTAATGAACAACCTATGGAGTTATTAAGAGATTTTAAAAAACACACTGCAAAAAAACTAATAGAAGCTATACAAAACAATCCTCAAGAAAGTAGAAAAGAATTATTGTTATGGTTGTTTGAAAGAGCTGGTAAAAAGAAAGGTAATGTTTCAAAATATCAATTTTGGCAACACAACAATCAACCAATAGAATTATGGAGTGAGAAAGTAATTAAACAAAAAATAGATTACATTCATAAAAATCCTGTAGCCCTTGGTTTTGTAACAAGCCCAATAGATTGGAAATATTCTAGTGCAAGAAATTTTCAAGATGACCATACCGTTTTACAAATTGACGAAACTGGTTTTTTAGCATAAAATTAATAGGTTACTACTCTCAAATATACTAGTATTAACTAAATGTTGATTATATAAGAGTAAGCGCGTTAGGGATTGAAGTGGCATCCTTTTTGTTTTTTTTGCAAAAAGATATAACGGAAAGCCCGACCTTTAGGTAACGCCCAATTAATAAAAATTAAAGTGCTTTGTTTTGTGTATGACTCCTTATTTAGGCTTTTAAACGATGTTTAAATGCGTATTTTAATTGTTTTGGTGAAATTCTAAAATAAGTTAAAAATGATAATTTAATACAAACTTTTAAATTTATTAGGGTTTACCTCATGCATCATTTCATATACTTTTTCAAAAATATCTTCTGCGGAAGGCTTGGAGAAATAATCTCCATCTGTACCATAAGCAGGTCTATGCGCTTTGGCTGTTAATGTTTGTGGTTTGCTATCTAAATATTGATAACCATTTTGATTTTCTAAAATTTCTTGTAATAAATATGCTGATGCTCCACCAGGAACATCTTCGTCAATAACTAATAATCTGTTTGTTTTTGCTACAGATTTTACAGTATCATGATTAATATCAAAAGGTAATAAACTTTGCGCATCAATAATTTCAATTTCAATACCAACTTGCGATAAATCTTTAGCTGTTTCTTGAACAATTCTTAATGTAGAACCGTAAGAAATTACTGTCATGTCACTTCCTTCTTTAAGAGTTTCAGTAACACCAATTGGAGTTTTATACCTACCAATATTTGTTGGCATTTTTTCTTTTAAACGATACCCATTTAAGCACTCAATTACTAAAGCAGGATCGTCTCCTTCTAATAATGTATTATAGAAACCAGCAGCTTGCGTCATGTTTCTTGGAACTAAAACGTGGATTCCGCGAAGGTTGTTAATTATTCCGCCCATTGGAGAACCAGAATGCCAAATACCTTCTAATCTATGTCCACGAGTTCTAATAATTAACGGCGCTTTTTGTTTTCCGAAAGTTCGGTATCGAAGCGTTGCTAAATCATCACTCATAATTTGAAGAGCATATAATAAGTAGTCTAAATATTGAATTTCTGCAATTGGGCGTAAACCACGCATTGCCATTCCTATTCCTTGACCTAAAATAGTTGCTTCTCTAATTCCGGTATCTGAAACTCTAAGTTCTCCAAATTTTTCTTGTAAACCTTCTAAACCTTGATTTACATCTCCAATATAACCTGCATCTTCTCCAAAAATTAATACTTCTGGGTGTTTAGATAAAATTTCGTTGAAGTTGTCTCTCATAATTACACGAGCGTCAACTAGATTTTCTTCTGCTCCATAGGTTGGCTTTACAGGAGTTACATTGGTTGTTTTATATGATGTTTCACTGATTAAATGTGAAGAGTATTTAATTTCGGCGTTTTTGGTTGCATTTTTAATAAAATTCTGTAATTCAATTTTCTCAGCAAAATGTTCTTCTCTTAAGTAACGTAGTACTTTACGACACGCAACCAAAACATCTTTTCTTACAGGTTCTATTATTGCTTCAAGGTCGTTTTTGTATTTTGTTATAAAAGTACCGTTACTACTCTTTTTAGCAATTCTTTCAAATAAGTTTCCAGCAGAAATTAATTCTACTTTAATTTCATTTAAATAAGAGTTCCAAGCGTTTCTTTTTGCTGCAGAAACTTCTTTCTTAGCGCTTTTCTCTATATTGATTAATTCTTCTTCAGAATCTACAAATTTTAAACTTCCTCCGTTTCCATCACCAAGTTCAAAATTTAAAATCCAATTACGCATTTGTGTAATACAGTCAAAATCTTTTTCCCATTTTAAACGTTCTGGAGTTTTGTATCTTTCATGTGAGCCAGAAGTAGAGTGCCCTTGAGGTTGTGTTAATTCTTTAACATGAATTAAAACAGGTGTATGATGTGTTCTTGCAATTTCTGAAGCTCTGTTATATACATCAATAAGTTGTACATAATCCCATCCATTAACTACAAAGATTTCGTAACCGTTAGTGTCTTTTTCTTTTTGAAAACCTTTTAATATTTCTGAAATACTTTCTTTGGTTGTTTGGTGTTTAGCGTGTACAGAAATTCCGTACTCATCATCCCAAACATTCATTACCATTGGTACTTGTAAAACTCCTGCGGCATTTATTGTTTCAAAAAATAAACCTTCAGATGTGCTTGCGTTACCGATTGTTCCCCAAGCAACTTCGTTTCCTTTATCAGAAAAATCAGTAAAATTTTCTAATCCTTTTACGTTTCTATAAATTTTTGAAGCTTGTGCTAAACCTAATAAACGAGGCATTTGACCTGCAGTTGGAGAAATATCTGATGAAGAATTTTTTTGCTGAGTTAAGTTTTTCCAATCGCCATTTTCATCTAGAGAATGTGTAGCGAAATGACCGCCCATTTGCCTACCTGCAGACATTGGTTCAATCTTAATATCGGCATGCGCATATAAACCAGCGAAAAATTGTTGTGGATTTAACTCACCAATTGCCATCATAAAAGTTTGATCTCTATAATAACCAGATCTAAAATCTCCGTTTTTAAAAGACTTGGCCATAGCTAATTGAGGTACTTCTTTACCGTCTCCAAAAATACCAAACTTAGCTTTACCAGTTAAAACCTCTCTACGTCCTAATAAACTACATTCTCTACTAAGTCTTGCGATTTTGTAATCTTTTAAGACTTCGTTTTTAAAATCGTTAAAAGATATTTGTTCAGCGGTAAGGTTTGCGTGTTTTGTAGCCATAGATGTCTATATTTTTTGCTTCAATGCAAAAGTACGTTTTTTAGTTGAATTTTAGAAATATAAAAGCTTTATTACGAATATCGTAATATTATAGTGGTTTAAGAGTGTTTTGTTGTGTATATTATAGTAATCCTCTTCTGATATAGTTGTAAATTCTGTCAAAACTTGTGGTGATAACAAAACGTATTTTACTGCTATAATTGTCATTTAGCTGAAATCCTTCGTTTGTATAAACCGGAAGATAGAATTCAAAAATATTAGGAATAAAATTGAGTCGGACTCCGTTTTCATAGAAAAAACGTGGATTTTGATTCCTGTTTTTAAGCATTGCAGCATCATTGTAGACTTCTAGCCAGTTCCAAATACCGATACTAGTGTTTACAGAAGTTGCTAATTGGTTAGCAAAAACATCTTGATTAAAATTCGATTTAAAACCTCCGTCTGCAACCACAAATTGCTGACTAAATAAACCAGAACTTTCTGATCTTCCAAATAGGTTTTGTTCAAATAAATAATCTGATCCTCGGTTTAATCCAAAGCTAAAATAGTCTCCTTTAGATTTGTTGTTAAGAAATATTCCTCCAAAAAAGCGAAGTTCAAAATTTTGATTTCTATTAAACTCTTTTCTGTAACGAACGTCTGTTGAGAACTTTGTAAAGTTATTTCCGAATTCAGCATTTAAAGCATATTGAAAACGTTTTACAACATTAGGTTTGCTATTTACATATCTAACATTAAAAATTGTGTACTTATCTCTTTCCGAAATTTGTAAGCTATCTGGAATATCTTTGTTAATGTAAACTAAACGAGTAAGTAAAAATTTTGTACCAACATCTCGTAAACTATTCCTTTTAAATTGAATGTTTACAAATGGAGAAAATTTGTTATAACCTAATTCAGGAGCGTAATGAAAGTTGCTGCCGCTAACGCCATATTTAATTTTGTAAATTTTATCACTTTTAAAAAAATGATTGTAACCTAGCGCATAACCACCAGTTAAATTTTTACTTTTTGTACTGTAATTTGGAGTTAAACTAAACTCAAAGTTATGAGCTAAAACTGGTTTGTTGTTTAGATTTATACCTAAAATTAATCCATCATATAGGTTGTATCTTATGTTTGGACTATAAAAAAGTTGATTGTAATAAGGGTCTCCAACATCTTTATAGAGTCTAAACTGAAAAGGTTTGTGTAGTAAACTGTTGTTTGTTTTTCTAAAGTTATCTAACGAATTATATTCAGGATATAATTGCTCATAATTTAAGGCTAGTTTGTCAAACCCGTTTTTAGGAATTGTTATAGTTTTAGTAGAATCTACTCCAGTTATCCATTTTTTAAATTTAATTTTTTTGTCTTTTACGCCGTATAAAGCAACGGGCGCAGTCATTTCTCTTTTGTTTTTTATGGTGATTCTTAAAGAATCTTCAGTTTGTACAACTTTCTTTATTTTATAATCTATTTTTTTGTCTGTTGAAATATAATCTCCAAAAAACCAATCAAGATTTTTATCAGTTTTTGAGGTTAATATTTTTTCAAATTGAAGACTATTTGTTGGTTTTAATTGATTTTTAGCATAGAATTCTTTGAATGAATTTTTTAAAATACTATCTCCAACAAAATCTTGTAAATACCTAAAACCTAAACCGGATTTATACTTACTAACTACTTTTCTGTTGAAATTAGATAGAGAATCTGCTCTAACATTTAAAGCTTGGTCAAAGAATTTACGAGCACTAAATTGATACACAAATTGATATTTATCATTCTGTTTTAATTTTGAAATGTTGTAACTTTTTATTCCCCAGTATTTAGAATACTTCCCTAGAATGGTAATATCTGGATAATATTTTTTCACATATTCCATCATTAAAAAAGTTTGAATACCGTCTTTTAACCAGTAATCTTTTCTTTTATTGAATAGTAAAACGTCGTCTAAATATTTAATTGTTAGCGAGTTGAAAAAACGCATTTCCCATCTAAAATTTTCAGGAAACGGTTTTAGCCATTTTGGTAAACCATAAATATCATGCAAAGAGTTTTTTCCAACCGAATTTCTATCAATAAATATTTCTTTATTAGGATATTTCCCAAGAAAATCTTCAATAAAATTCAGTTCTCTGTCAACAATATCTGTGGCAACTCTTGGGTCTAAAAAATCTTCTAATAAATCCGTTTTTACTAAAGTTTTTTTAGTTTTTAACGTAGTAAATTTATTGATACTATCTATACTTATAATTACATCTTTGGTGTTGTTTCCTGTAAAATTAGTTGTCGTTTGGTTGTTTTTAAGAGTGTTTTTTAAATTACTTTCTATAAAATAAGGCTTAGGAGCAGAAATGTTAATATTATAATTTGCAATGTTCATATACAAATCATCCAAGTTTAAATTACTCATGGTTTGCCAACCATTTTCATAAACCACAGGAGTTAAATACCAATAACGTAAATGAAAACCAGTTTTGGTTTTTCCGTATCTGGTAAATTTTGCATCAGGTATTTTAACAGTATAATTTGCCGTAATTACAATGCTGTCATTGGGTTTTAAAGAAGTGTTTAAATCAATTTTAAGAATATCTTGATGGTTTATAACTTCATTGTATTCTACTTTCTGGTAGTTTACTAGAAGATTATGAATAGTAGTAGAACCTTTTTCTTTATCCTTTGAAAAATAAAATGTGTTTTTATAGTCTTCTAAAAAGCGTTTTGCTAGCGGAGTGTTATTATTTGCTAAGCTATTTGCCCAGTTGTGTAAATATATATTGTTAAGTGTAGTGTTTGTTTTGTTGTGGAATGTAATTTCTTGAACAACACGCAACTTGTCTGAATTGTCTAGTAAGTGAGCATCAATTTTTATCGCGTTTGTTTGCGATAACAGTATTTTACAACTGAATAATAAAAGAATAAGGAGTGCTTTCTTAAAATTCATATGGAAACAAAAAACTCGTTGCACAATGTACAACGAGTTTTTTAGATAATTTATTATTTTTAGAAATTTGGCTTTAATTGATATTTAGCGTAGAAATTATTTAAATGTTCTACAGCTTCATCTGCAGTGTCTACAACTCTAAATAAGTTTAAATCTTTTTCACTAATATTTCCTTCTTCTAAAAGTGTGTTTTTAATCCAATCTAACAAACCACCCCAGAATTTTTTTCCAACTAAAACAATTGGGAAACGTCCAATTTTATTAGTTTGAATTAAAGTAATTGCTTCAAATAGTTCATCCATTGTTCCAAAACCTCCAGGCATTACAATAAAACCTTGTGAGTATTTTACAAACATTACTTTTCTTACAAAGAAGTAATCGAAGTCTAAACTTTTTCCTTGGTCAATCCATGGGTTGTCATGTTGTTCAAAAGGCAATTCTATATTTAATCCAACAGAAACACCTTTTCCTCTATGTGCACCTTTATTACCAGCTTCCATAATTCCAGGCCCGCCACCAGTAATAACACCAAAACCGTTTTGGGTTAATTTAAAAGCAACTTCTTCTGCTAATTTATAATATGGGTGATCTGGTTTTGTACGTGCAGATCCAAAAATTGAAACACAAGGTCCAATTTTACTTAAGCGTTCGTATCCTTCAACAAACTCAGCCATAATTTTAAATATAGCCCAAGAATCATTTGTTTTTATTTCGTTCCAAGTCTTTGTTTGTAATTTTTCTTTTATTTTTCTGTCTTCTTGCGTCATAATTATCCTTTTAAATTTAATATTTCTTGCATAAAAGCAAGCCTGCTAAAGTAATTCTTTTTTCAAAAACTCGGCAGTATAACTTGTTTTATGTTTTGCAACTTGTTCTGGTGTGCCAGATGTTAATACTTTTCCGCCATTTTTTCCGCCTTCCATACCAATGTCAATAATATAATCGGCAAGTTTAATAACGTCCATATTATGCTCAATAATAAGTACTGTATTTCCTTTGTTGGCTAACTTATTTAACACTTCCATAAGAACACGAATATCTTCGAAATGAAGTCCAGTTGTAGGTTCGTCTAAGATATAAAATGTATTTCCGGTGTCTCTTTTAGATAATTCTGAAGCCAATTTTATTCGTTGTGCTTCTCCACCAGAAAGCGTGGTTGATTGTTGTCCAAGTGTTATATAACCTAAACCAACATCTTTAATGGTTTTTAGTTTTCTGAATATCTTTGGTATATGTTCAAAGAAATCTGTAGCATCTTCAATAGTCATATTTAAGATATCAGAAATTGATTTTCCTTTGTATCTAATTTCTAGCGTTTCTCTGTTAAAACGTTTTCCTTGACAAGTTTCACATTCTACTTGAACATCAGGTAAAAAATTCATTTCAATAACACGAACTCCGCCACCTTGACAAGTTTCACAACGACCTCCTTTTACATTAAAGGAGAATCTTCCTGGTTTATAACCACGAATTGCTGCTTCAGGTATTTTAGCAAATAAACTTCTAATTTCTCCAAAAGTTCCTGTGTAGGTTGCAGGATTGGAACGAGGCGTTCTTCCAATTGGAGATTGGTCAATGTCAATTACTTTATCAATATGTTCTATACCTGTTATTTTTTTATACGGCATTGGTTTTTTAACACCTCTATAAATATGTGCGTTAAGTATTGGATATAAAGTCTCGTTGATTAAAGTCGATTTTCCACTTCCAGAAACTCCAGTAACGCAAATCATTTTTCCGAGCGGAAATTCAACCGAAACATTTTTTAAATTATTTCCAGTAGCCCCAGAAAGTTTAATGGTTTTGCCGTTTCCTTTTCTTCTTTCCTTCGGAACTTCAATTTGCTTTCGTTTCGATAAATAATCTGCTGTTAATGTTTTCTCTTTCTTTATTTCATCAAACGTTCCTTGACTTACAATTTCACCACCATGTCTTCCTGCGCCAGGACCAATATCAAAGACAAAGTCGGCACTTTTAATCATATCTTCATCGTGTTCAACTACTAAAACTGAATTTCCAATATCACGCAATTTCACTAAAGAATCAATCAATTTTTGATTGTCGCGTTGGTGTAAACCAATGCTTGGTTCATCTAAAATGTATAAAACACCAACTAATTGAGAGCCAATTTGAGTTGCCAAACGAATACGTTGTGCTTCTCCTCCAGAAAGTGATTTTGAAGTTCTATCTAAGGTTAAATAATCTAAACCAACATCTACTAAAAACTGAATACGAGTTCTTATTTCCTTTAGGATTTCAGCAGCAATTGTAAGTTGTTTTTCTGATAAGTTTTTTTCAATGTTTTTGAACCAATTAGCCAATTCAGTAACATCCATTTGTGCTAAATCACTGATGTTTTTATCTGTAATTTTAAAATGAAGTGCTTCTATTTTAAGTCTTTTTCCTCCGCAGGTAGAACAAGAAACTTCATCCATAAAACCTTTAGCCCAACGTTTAATTGTGGTGCTTTCGGCATTTTTATATTGATTTTCAATGAAAGAAATAATTCCTTCAAAGTCAATTTCATAATTTTTAGTTACACCAGCAGCTTTGGCAGAAATTTTAAAAGTTTCTTTTCCTCCGTTTAAAATAATTTCTTTTGCTTCCTTCGGAATTTTAGAAATAGGGTCGGTTAATTTAAATTTATAACGTTCTGCAATATTTTCAAGTTGCTTAAAAATCCAACTTCCTTTTTGTTCTCCTAACGGAACAATTCCTCCGTTTTTAATAGAAATTGAAGTATCTGGAATTACTTTTTGTTGGTTGATTTCATTTGTAATTCCTAAACCATTACAGCTTTGGCAAGCTCCTTTTGGAGAATTGAATGAAAACGTATTTGGTTCTGGATTTGGATAGGCAATTCCTGAAGTTGGACACATTAGCTCACGGCTAAAATAACGTGGTTTTTCAGCATCAACATCAATAACCATTAAAATATTATTACCAGAATATAAGGCGGTTTTTATGGTTTCTTCTAATCTTTTTTCAGCAGATTCATTAACAACCAATCTATCTATAACTACTTCTATATCGTGTGTTTTGTAACGATCTAGTTTCATTCCTTTTTCAATCTCTTTTATTTCTCCATCTACACGAACACGCACAAAACCTTGTTTAGAAATCTGCTCGAAAAGCTCACGATAATGTCCTTTTCTTGATTTTACTAAAGGAGCTAAGACGGCAATTCTTTTTCCGTCAAAATCTTTTAAAATTAAGTCTCTAATTTGCTCATCGGCATAACTCACCATTTTTTCACCAGTATTATATGAGTAAGCATCGGCAGCTCTTGCAAATAATAAACGAAGGAAATCGTAAATTTCTGTAATGGTACCAACGGTAGAACGCGGGCTTTTATTAGTAGTCTTTTGTTCTATGGAAATAACGGGCGAAAGCCCATCAATTTTATCAACATCTGGTCTTTCTAATCCACCTAAAAATTGACGCGCATAGGCGGAAAAGGTTTCAATATAACGTCTTTGACCTTCAGCATAAATGGTGTCAAAAGCTAAAGAAGATTTACCGCTTCCGCTTAAACCAGTAATTACAACCAGTTTTTCTCTCGGAATTTTAACGTCAATATTTTTTAAGTTATGAGCTCTTGCTCCATAAACTTCTATAAATTCTTGCTCTTTAGCCATTGGTGTTTTTTGGAAAAAAGCAAAGTTACCAATTTGATTTGAGTTTTGGTTTGTATGTTGCAAACAAATCAGTTGAAAATAGTATCTTGCAGTTATAATAAAAGTATTGATGGGAGTAAATTCAGTAAGACATTTTTTTGAAAAACACGGATTTGGTGTTTTTTCTCGATTTGCAGATAAATTGGGTATGCGTGCAAAAAATGTACGAATATTCTTTATCTACATCTCTTTTGTAACCGTTGGTTTGTCTTTTGGTTTGTACTTAACGTTGGCTTTTTTATTGAAATTAAAAGATATGATTTACACTAAAAGAAGTTCAGTTTTCGATTTATGAATAAAATATTCGAATCTAAATTATACCGCGCTTTAACACTCTTTTTTATAATAATATTATTGGGTGTTTTTGGTTTTATGGTAATTTCTGGTTATGGTTTTATAGATGCGCTATACATGACTGTAATTACAATATCAACTGTTGGTTTTAGTGAAGTACATCCGTTTACAGATGCAGATAAAATTTTTGCAGTATTCTTAATTTTAACAAGTGTGCTTGTAGTTGGTTATACAATTTCATCATTTTCAGAATATTTAATTACAGGACAATTATTTGAACATTTTAAACATAAAAAAGTGGAGAAAAAAATAGCAAAACTTAATGGACACACTATTGTTTGTGGTTATGGTAGAAACGGAAAACAAGCTATTGCAAAGCTTAAAAATTATAATAAAGAGTTTGTTGTTGTTGAAAAAAATCAAACACTTATTAAGAAATTAGATGCTGAAGGAGTTTTAAATATCCAAGGAGATGCAACTACAGATGAAACCATGTTGCGTGCAGGTATAGATAAAGCTTCCAATTTAATTACGGCTTTACCTTCGGACGCAGATAACTTATTTGTGGTGTTAACAGCAAGTCAATTAAATAAAGAATGTAAAATTATAAGTAGAGCTTCTAAAGAATCATCCTCAAGTAAACTTAAAATTGCTGGAGCAGAAAATGTAATTATGCCTGATAAGTTAGGTGGAGCACACATGGCATCTTTGGTGGTAACACCTGATGTTATAGAATTTGTAGATCAGTTAACCATTTCGGGAGAAACTACTACAAATTTAGAGGAAATTGATGTAAATAACCTTCCAGAAAAGTATATTGGTAAAACTATTTTAGATTTAGACTTGCGTAAGAAAACTGGTTGTACAGTAATTGGCTTTAAAACACCAAGTAAAGAATATATAATTAACCCAGAAGCAAACACGGAGTTAGTTTTAGATTCTAATTTAATTATTTTAGGACGTCCAGAACAGATTACAAAACTTAGAGAATTGTTTTAATGATAAAAGTACTCATCACAGGAAGTAACGGTTTATTAGGGCAAACACTGTTAAAACAGTTGTTAGATACACGTTGTAATGTTATTGCAATTTCTAAAGGTAAAAATAGATTTCCTACGGAAGATGGATATCATTATTTTGGAATTGATATAACAAATACAGACTTATTATTAAACACAATAAAAGCTGTAAAACCACATTTTATTATTAATGCAGCAGGAGTTACAAATGTAGATTTTTGTGAAGATAATAAAGAATTGTGCGATGCTGTAAATGTAGAAGCAGTAAAACATTTAGTAGCTGTTACTAAAGAATTAAATGCGCATTTAATACATATCTCAACCGATTTTATTTTTGACGGAACAAAAGGAAATTATAAGGAAACTGATATTCCTAACCCAGTTAACTACTACGGAAAATCAAAATTATTAGCTGAAGAAGCAATTGTAAACTCAACTATAGATTATACTATTTTACGTACTATTTTAGTTTTTGGTAAAGTAGCAAAAATGAATAAAGGAAACCTTGTTTTATGGCTAAAAGAAAAGTTAGAAGACAAAGATGAAGTTACTATAGTTGATGATCAATATAGAATGCCAACCTATGTAGAAGAGTTAGCAAGGGCATGTTTGTTAGCAATGCAAGAAGAAGCTAAAGGAATCTTTAATATTTCATCTAACAAGCTATTGAGTATTTATGAAATGGCACAACAAATTACTGAGGTGTTTGAGTTAGATAAAAACTTGATAAAACCCATTTCTACGGCAACTTTAAATCAAAAAGCAAGAAGACCACCAAAAACAGGTTTTAATTTAGATAAATCTATTAGGGTTCTTGGTTTTCAGTCAAAATCTTTTAAAGAAAACTTGCAAAAATTTAAAGAAAACCTAACGTAAATTTCATATTTAACGCTCAAAACTTGTCAAAAGTGCAATTTTTTATGATATTGCGAGCTACTAATTCAAAAACTAACACAATAATTATATTATGAAGAAACAACTACTAGCGTTGCTAGCAATTTTAGCGCCAATGTTTACATTTGCTCAAGAAAAAGGTATAGACCAACGTATAGACGAGGCATTTAAGCCGATATCAGATTTTTTTAGTAGCGTAATTTTCTTTCCAATTTACAAAAATGAAAGTGTAGAAATTCCATTTGTACTTCTTTTATTGGTATTTAGTGCTGCATTTTTTACAATTTATTTTAAGTTTCCGAATTTATTTCATTTTAAAACTGCAATTAATGTTGTTAGAGGTAAATATGATGATTTAGATGAAGGTCATGGTGTAGATGATGCGTATGGAGATAGTACTCCAGGAGGAGATATTAGAGAAACAATTAAAGATGAAAGTGCAGAAGGAGAAGTTACACACTTCCAAGCTTTAGCAACAGCCGTTTCAGGAACCGTTGGTAATGGTAACATTGCAGGTGTTGCATTAGCAATTGCTTTAGGTGGTCCAGGAGCAACATTTTGGATGGTAGTTTGTGGATTCTTAGGAATGTCTACAAAATTTGTTGAATGTACATTAGGAGTTCAATATAGAGATGTAGGAGAAGATGGTACTGTTTATGGTGGTCCAATGTATTATATAAGTAAAGGTTTAAAAGAAAGAGGATTTGAAATGATTGGAAAAATTGCAGCAGTAATTTTTGCAATTTTCTGTATCGGAGGTTCTTTTGGTGGTGGTAACGCAGCTCAATCTAACCAAGCAACTGTAGTTTTAAAAGAATTATTAGGATTAGAAAGTTCTGCCGCTGGAGCAATAATTGGAGTTATTTTAGCAATTATAGTAGGTATTATAATTATCGGAGGAATTAAAAGAATTGCACAGGTTACAGAGAAAGTAGTTCCATTTATGGCAGGATTATATGTGTTAGCTTGTTTATATATTTTAGGTTCTAACTTTTCTTTAGTTGATGATGCATTTGCTTTAATTTTTAGAGAAGCATTTAATCCAACAGCTATTGGAGTTGGTGGTTTTATAGGTGTATTATTAGTAGGTTTTAAAAGAGCTGCATTTTCAAATGAAGCAGGTGCAGGTTCTGCATCAATTGCGCATTCAGCAGTAAAAACAAAATATTCAGCATCTGAAGGTTTAGTGGCATTATTAGAGCCGTTTATTGATACAGTATTAATTTGTACAATGACAGCCTTAGTAATTATTATTTTTAACTTCGGAGGTGATGCTTCAGGAGCAACAGTTTTCCAATATGGAGGAGACGGAAGTGGTGGAGTATTTATTGACGGAGCAAGATTAGAAGGAGCTGGAATTACTTCAGCAGCATTTGCAGAATATATTCCTTTTTCTAATGTATTCTTAACTATTGCAGTTGTTTTATTTGCAGTTTCTACAATGATTTCTTGGTCTTATTACGGATTACAGTCTTGGAAATATTTATTTGGAAGAGGTAAAAAAGCAGATTTAACGTACAAATTATTATTTTTATTATTTGTAGTTATTGGAGCAGCAGCGAGTATGAAATCTATTTGGGATTTCTCTGATGCAATGATCTTTGCAATGGTATTCCCTAATATGGTAGGATTATATTTCTTATTCCCAGTTGTTAAAAAACAATTAAAGAGGTATACAGACGCTATAAAAGAAGCGAAAGCATAAAACATATTTTATGAACATATTTAAATCCCATTTCTGGTATAACAAAAGCCAAAGAAATGGGATTTTCTTTTTAATAATACTTATTGTTGTTCTTCAATTAACATATGTATTTGTTGATTTTTCTTCTGAAGAAATACATGATGTAAACACTTCAGAATTACTTGTATTTCAAAATCAAATTGATAGCTTAAAAGCTATTGAAATTGAAAGGAGAAAACCAAAAACATATCCATTCAATCCAAACTTTATAACCGATTATAAAGGTGAACAACTCGGAATGTCTTTAGTGGAAATTGATAGACTACATCAATTCAGAAAACAAGATAAATTTGTAAATTCAACTAAAGAATTTCAGCAATTAACAAAAATATCAGACAGTTTATTACAAACAATATCACCGTTTTTTAAATTTCCAGATTGGGTAACTTCAAAAAGTAAAAGAACTACATTTAAAAAGCTAAATCCTATTGAAAAGGTTTTTAAAGAAGATGATTTTGAAAAAGCATCAAACACTAAAAAAGAAATTATAAAACTAAACGTAAACAGCGCAACGTTTAAAGAGCTGCTTAAAATTCCAGGAATTGATTATGAGTTATGTAAGAAAATCTTTGAATTTAGAGACGAAGTCGCAGAACTTCAAGATATATCAGAATTAAAAAACATCGAAGGTTTTCCGATGGAAAAATACGATAGAATAATTGTATATTTGACTGCTAAATAAACAGTAACAAACAACTAAAAATATACATATGTACTTTACAGAAGAACACGAATCTTTTAGACTAAGTTTTCGGGAATTTTTACAGAAAGAGGTAGTTCCGCATATTGATAAATGGGAAAAAACAGGAACCGTAGAGCGTTTTATTTGGAAGAAATTCGGTGAAATGGGTTACTTCGGAATAAATCAACCAGAAGAATATGGTGGAATGAACTTAGATTTATTTTATACGGTAATCTTTTTAGAAGAATTACAAAAAGTAAACTCTGGTGGATTCGCAGCCAACATGTGGGCGCATGGATACTTAGCCATGACACACTTGAACAAAGAAGGAGATGATCGTATTAAAAGAGAATATTTAACGCCAAGTATTGAAGGAGATAAAATAGGTTGTCTGTGTATTACAGAACCTTTTGGAGGGTCAGATGTTGCAGGAATGCGTACAACAGCAATTAAAAAAGGAGATACTTATGTGTTAAACGGATCTAAAACGTTTATTACAAATGGAGTCTATTCTGATTATTTAGTGGTTGTAGCCAAAACAAATCCAGAAGATAAGTACAAGGGAATGAGCATTTTTGTGGTTGATAGAGATACTCCAGGAATTTCATCTACCAAATTAGATAAGTTAGGTTGGCGAGCGTCCGACACCGCAGAAATAGCATTTGACAATGTTGTTATTCCTGCTGAAAATTTAATGGGAGAAGAAGGAAAAGGATTTCCTTATGTTATGCAACACTTTGCTTTAGAGCGTTTAGTTATGGGGATTAACGCTCATGCAAGAGCAGATTACGCAGTAGAATATGCTGTAAAATATATGGAAGAACGTGTTGCTTTTGGTAAGTCTTTAGATAGGTTTCAGGTATTACGTCATAAAATTGCTGAAATGGCAAGTAGAGTAGATATGTGTAGAGAATACAATTACTCAATTGCTAAGCGTTTAAATGATGGAGTTTACGTAGTTAAAGAAGCAAGTATGTCTAAATTATTATCAACCAAAATGGCAGACGAAGTAATTTATGAAGCCTTACAATTATTGGGAGGTTATGGTTATATGGAAGAATATCCAATGGCACGTTTATTACGTGATAGCCGTTTAGGGCCAATTGGTGGTGGAACTTCTGAAATTTTGAAAGAAATTATCGCAAAAATGGTAATTGATAAGAAGGAGTATAAACCAGCGACTTAGCTTTATTGATTAGCGTTTTTTGCGAAAATAGTTTTTTTCTATTCGCAAAAATGGTAATCGATAAGAAGGAATATAAGCCTGCTACTTAAAAAAGTATTTATAAAAATGGAAAAACCGAAACTTAATAGTTTCGGTTTTTTTATGATTCGTTAAATATGAAAGATAATTAAACAGTTCTTGTTCTATTCAATAACCAAAAGTCAGCTAAAACTAAAGCAGCTAAAGCTTCAACAATTGGTACAGCTCTTGGAACAACACAAGGATCGTGTCTTCCTTTTCCGTGAATTTCTGTCAATTCTCCTTCAGAGTTAATTGTTTGCTGATTTTGCATAATGGTTGCTACTGGTTTAAAAGCAACTCTAAAATAGATATCCATTCCGTTGCTAATTCCTCCTTGTATTCCACCAGACAAATTAGATTGTGTAGTTCCGTCTTCGTTAAAAATATCATTGTGTTCAGAACCTTGCATTTTTGCACCGCAAAATCCACTTCCAAATTCAAAACCTTTAACAGCATTTATAGAAAGCATTGCTTTTCCTAATTCTGCATGTAGTTTATTAAAAATAGGTTCTCCCAAACCAACAGGTACATTTTTTATAACGCAGGTTACGGTTCCTCCAATAGTATCTCCAGCTTTTTTAATTTCAGTAATTTTAGCAATCATTTTTTCTGCGGAAACTGTGTCTGGGCAACGAACAGCGTTACTTTCTGTTTTAGAAAAATCTAAATCTTGATACGGTTTGTCTATAAAAATATCTCCAACAGAAGATGTGAATGCATTAATGTTAATGTGAGCAATTAATTGTTTTGCCAATGCACCAGCAACTACCCAATTGGCAGTTTCACGTGCAGAACTTCGTCCACCACCACGATAATCTCTAACTCCGTATTTTTTGTCATAGGTGTAATCTGCATGAGATGGTCTATAAATATTGGTGTTATGATTGTAGTCTTTACTTTTCTGATTGGTATTCTTAATCATAAACCCAATAGAAGTTCCAGTGGTTTTTCCTTCAAAAATACCCGATAAAAACTCAACAGTATCTGGTTCTTTACGTTGCGTAACAATTTTAGATTGTCCAGGTTTACGTCTATCTAGTTCTTGTTGAATAGCTTCGAGATCAACCTTTAATCCCGCAGGGAAACCATCAATAACACCGCCAATTGCGGTTCCGTGAGACTCTCCAAAAGAGGTGAGGCGTAATAAATTTCCAAAAGAATTAAACATAGTATAAATTTTAAAGCACGAATTTAAGATTTTAAGTTTATTAGAAGAAGTTCTATTGGTAAAAAAAATGTAAAAAAAAATATCAAAAAATGTTTCTAGAAACAAAAAAGCGTATTATATTTGCACCCGCAATCAGAGAATATCTGATGAGGCACTTTGGAGAGTTGGCAGAGTGGTCGAATGCGGCAGTCTTGAAAACTGTTGACTGTAACAGGTCCAGGGGTTCGAATCCCTTACTCTCCGCAAAAGCTTAAAACATTTGTTTTAAGCTTTTTTCTTTTTTATACATTTGCAGCAATGGAAAACAACAATCAAAAATCTATAAACCTTAATAAATATATAAGCTCTTCAGGGATTTGTTCTCGTAGAGAAGCAGAAAAATTTATTAATGAAGGCAGAGTTACAATAAATGGCAAACCAACTCAATTAGGTAATAGAGTAGGTAAAAAAGATGTTGTAAAACTAGATGGAAGACTTGTAAAACCAAAAAACAACACGCTTTACATTGCTTTAAATAAACCCGTTGGTATTGTTTCAACTACAGACGAAAGAGAACCAAAAAACATTGTTTCTCATGTAAATTATCCAGAAAGACTTTTCCCAATCGGACGTTTAGATAAGCCGTCTGAAGGATTAATTTTCCTAACCAATGACGGAGATATCGTTAATAAAATTTTACGAGCGGGCAATAACCATGAAAAAGAATACTTTGTTACTGTAGATAAAAAAATAACAGACGATTTTATCCAAAAAATGGGAAATGGAATTCCAATTTTAGGAACTGTAACTAAAAAGTGTTTGGTTGAAAAAGTAAGCGATAAAATCTTTAAAATCATTTTAACCCAAGGCTTAAATAGACAAATTCGTAGAATGTGTGAGCACTTAGATTACGAAGTAATTAAGTTAAAGCGAACAAGAATTATGAATGTAGAACTTGGCTATCTACAAGCTGGAGATTGGCGAGAGTTAACAGAAGAAGAAATGCAAGAAATCAATAAAATGATTTCTTTTTCATCAAAAACCGAAGAAGCCTCACTTGTTAAAGAAAAACCGAAGAAGAAAGTTTCAAAGAAAAAAGCAGTGCCAACAAAAAACGATTTCAATAAAAAAAGTGCCTCTTTTAGAAAATCATCGCCCAAAAGTAAGAGGAATAATTCAAGTTTTTCATCAAAAAAGAAACGCTGGTAGCATTTGGGCGTTACCTTTCAGGTCAGGCTTTTCACTTCAATCTTTTTCTTCGTTCCTCATAAAAAGGATTTCCGTTGCAATCCTTAACGCACATTTTTGCAAACTATTAGCAATATCAATTTTTAAATACTTCTATAAGAGCTGTTAAAAGCTTCTATTTTTAAGAGTCTTTTAATTTTTCAATCTTTAAATAATACTATCTTTGCCAACAATGAAATTTGACTTACACACCACAGACCAAAAAAGTAAAGCTAGAGCTGGAACAATAACAACAGATCACGGTACAATAGAAACTCCTATTTTTATGCCAGTTGGTACAGTTGGTACAGTAAAGGGCGTTCATCAATCAGAATTAAAAGACCAAATAAATCCAGATATAATTTTAGGAAATACCTATCATTTATTCTTGCGTCCAAAATTAGAAGTTTTGGAAGCAGCCGGAGGTTTGCATAAATTTATGAATTGGGATCGAAATATCTTAACCGATTCTGGTGGTTATCAAGTATATTCTCTTTCAGGAAGAAGAAAAATAAAAGAAGAAGGAGTAAAGTTTAAAAGTCATATTGACGGTTCTACACATTTTTTTTCACCTGAAAATGTAATGGAAACCCAACGTACAATTGGTGCCGATATTATTATGGCATTTGATGAATGTACACCATATCCTTGCGATTATAATTACGCAAAACGATCAATGCACATGACACATAGATGGTTGGATAGATGTATAAATCATTTAGAAAAATTGCCTTTTAAATATGGTTATGAGCAAACTTTTATGCCAATTGTGCAAGGAAGTACTTATAAAGATTTACGAAGACAATCTGCAGAATATATAGCAAATTCTGGTCAGCAAGCAAATGCAATTGGAGGACTTTCTGTTGGTGAGCCAGCAGAAGAAATGTATGCAATGACTGAAGTTGTAACAGAAATTTTACCAGAAGATAAACCACGTTACTTAATGGGTGTTGGTACGCCAATTAATATTTTAGAAAACATTGCTTTAGGTATTGATATGTTTGACTGTGTTATGCCAACACGTAATGCTAGAAACGGAATGTTATTTACTGCACATGGTTCTATCAACATTAAAAATAAAAAGTGGGAACAAGATTTTTCTCCAATTGATGATATGGGAATTACTTGGGTAGATACAATGTACTCTAAAGCCTATTTACGTCATTTATTTGTTGCTAAAGAAATGTTAGGAAAGCAAATAGCTTCTATTCATAATTTAGGATTTTATGTTTGGTTAACGCGTGAAGCAAGAAAGCACATTATTGCAGGAGATTTCAGAGAGTGGAAAGATAAAATGGTAAAACAAATGGACAATCGTTTGTAATAATTGTTATTATTTCTGTGGAAGCAGGAATCAAAAAAATAGATTTATATAAATTGAAAATTCTAGATTGGTACATATTAAAAAGATTCTTGGTAACATTTTTGTTTACCTTGTTAATTCTAATACCAATTGCAGTTGCTATTGATATTTCTGAAAAAATTGATAAGTTTTTACGTCACGAAAACTTAACATTTTTTCAAATTGTAGATGAGTATTACAAAAATTTCATCATCTATTATGCCAACACATTTATGCCATTGGCGCTATTTATTGCTGTAATCTTATTTACTTCTAGATTGGCAAATAATACTGAAATAATAGCTATTAATAGTGCTCAAATTTCTTTTAAACGTTTTCTATATCCTTATTTTATAGGCGCAACTATTGTTGCGGTGGTTGCTTTGGCAATGAATCATTTTGTAGTGCCAAATAGTAATAAAATTAGAAAAGAATTTGAAAATACGTATATAAAGAAACAAAATTATAAAGATAAATCCGTTAGAGATTTTAGCTTGCAACTAAACGATAGCACCTACATTTTTCTTCAAAACTTTGATTTAGAAAGAAATTCTGGTTATAATTTTTCAACAGAAACCTATCACGGTTTAGAACTAAAAACAAGGTTAACTGCAGACAGAATAAACTGGAATAAAAAAGACTCAACCTTTAAATTATACAATTGGAAAGAAAGAAAAGTCTTTAGTAAACGAGATAGTATTTTTTCTGGGAATAGTCTAGATACCGTTTTTGCATTTACACCCAAAGACTTCGATTACAAAGCTGCTTTAGCACAAGAAATGCCGTCTAATGATTTAATTTCATTTATTGATCTATCTAAAAAAAGAGGTATTAAAAACTTAAATGCTTATTTGGTTGAACTTTATAAAAGAACAAGTTTACCAATGGCAACGTATGTTTTAACATTAATTGCAGTAGCATTGGCACAAAGAAAACGTCGAGGCGGAACGGGAATTAATTTAGCTTTAGGTGTAGCTGTTATGTTTATTTATGTATTCTTTTTAAAAGTTGCAGAGGTTTTAGGAGCAGTAGCAGGAGCAGATCCATTATTAAATGTTTGGATGCCAAATATAATTTTTGGTGCCTATGCAGTTTATCTTTATTTAAATGCTAGAAAATAAATTAAAAAATTATCTTCACTTACACTTTATAGTTTTCATTTGGGGATTTACCGCAATACTTGGAAAACTAATTTCTATTGATGCAATTCCGTTAGTTTGGTATCGAATGGGATTGGCTGTTGTTTTTATTCTAGGATACTTTTTAGTAACCAAGAAGAAATTTAAAGCGGATAAAAAAGGATTGTTAAAATTTTTCCTAACTGGAATAATAATAGCCTTACATTGGGTAACTTTTTTTAAAGCTATAAAAGTTTCTAACGTATCGGTTGCTCTAGTAATGATGAGTACTGGAGCTTTTTTCACCTCATTATTAGAACCTATTTTCTTTAAAAGAAAACTTAAGTTAGTTGAAATTCTACTTGGTTTGTTGGTAATATTTGGACTTTATATTATCTTTAATTTTGAAAGCAGGTATGTTGAAGGAATAATTTATGCGTTAATTTCTTCCTTTTTATCAGCATTGTTTTCAGTGTTAAACGGTTTATTCGTTAAAGAGTATAAGCCAGAAGTTATATCGTTTTATCAACTTTTATTTGGTGTATTAGGTATAACCGTATTTCTGTTCTTTACACAAAGTTTTACAGCTGAGTTTTTTCAATTACAAACAACAGACTGGGTGTATCTTTTAATTTTAAGTAGTTTTTGTACAGCCTACGCTTTTATAGCTTCTGTACATGTAATGAAATATATAACGCCATATACAGTAATGTTAACTATTAACTTAGAGCCAATTTACGCTATTGTATTAGCATTATTGATTTTTGGAGAAACAGAACAAATGAATCCAGCTTTTTATTACGGAGCATTAATAGTTTTGTCTACCGTTTTAATTAATGGTATATTGAAGAATAAATCGAAGTTTATTAAGAAAAACAAACAATAACTGTTTGTAAAAAGTTAACGTATTATACAATTCAACTAAAATTTTATAGTATGTTTGCTGATACAAACAACCATAATCAATCATAATGGAATATTTAGATTTTGAATTACCAATAAAAGAATTGGAAGATCAATTAGTAAAGTGTTACGCGATTGGAGAAGAAAGCGAAGTAGACGTAACAGCTACATGTAAAAAGATTGAAAAGAAATTAGAGAAAGCAAAAAAAGACATATATAAAAATATTACTGCTTGGCAACGTGTGCAATTATCACGTCATCCAAACAGACCGTATACTTTAGATTATATCAACGCAATTTGCGGAGATACTTTTATGGAGCTTCATGGAGACCGAAACGTAAAAGATGATAAAGCTATGATTGGTGGTTTAGGTAAAATTGGCGACCAAAGTTATATGTTTATTGGGCAACAAAAAGGATATAACACCAAAACGCGTCAATACCGAAACTTTGGTATGGCAAACCCAGAAGGGTATAGAAAAGCTTTACGTTTAATGAAAATGGCAGAGAAATTTGGAATTCCTGTTGTTACTTTATTAGACACTCCAGGTGCATATCCAGGTTTAGAAGCAGAAGAGCGTGGACAAGGAGAAGCAATTGCAAGAAATATTCTTGAAATGACTCGTTTAAAAACGCCAATTATAACAATTGTTATTGGTGAAGGAGCTTCTGGTGGAGCGTTAGGAATAGGTGTTGGAGATAAAGTATACATGATGGAAAACACATGGTATACAGTAATTTCTCCAGAATCTTGTTCTTCAATTTTATGGCGTAGTTGGGAGTATAAAGAACAAGCAGCTGAAGCTTTAAAGCTTACAGGTGAAGACATGAAGAAAATGAAGCTTATTGATGGTATTATTAAAGAACCAATTGGTGGAGCACATAGAGATAGAGAAGGCGCTTTTAAAGCTGTACAAGAGCAAATTGTAAATGCTTTTGGAGAATTAAAAGATTTATCTTCAATAGATTTAGTTGCAAAACGTATGGATAAATACGCAGATATGGGTGTTTATAAAGAATAAAGAATTCACACATAAATATGGCTTGCATTAACTGTAAAACTAATTTTGAAGGGCAATTTTGCCCTTCTTGTGGTGAAAAGAAAGACATTGAACGCATTACTTTTGGTTCAATGATAGAAAGTGTTTTTTCTGGATTTGTTAATATGGATAAAGGTTTGTTATTCAATATTAAAAATTTAACATTGTATCCTCAAAAAACAATACTTCAATATATTAAAGGTAAAAGAAAGTATATTCTTAGTCCTATTAGTTATGCAATTGTTACTATTTCTGTTTATATAATTATTACATCTCTTCTTAAAAAAGCTCCAAGTGAGTTGAAAGTTGGTTTAGGGAAACTTGGAGAACAAGGCGAACTTGGTAGGTTTCAACAAATGGGGTATAAAACGGGAGGGTTTCTTATAGAAAAGCTAAAGTATTTCTGGTTATTACAAGCTGTTTTTTTAAGTGTATTTTCAAAATTATTTTTCAAGAGATTCAATTTTTTTGAACATCTAGCTATTAATTCTTTTATAGTAGGTCATGCAACATTAGTTGCTATTATTGTTAGAATATTTTATAGAGGTGAAATTATTGTATTCAATTTTTTGGTTTTCATATACATGATATTTTTAATGTACAAGGTTTTTGGAAAGACAAATAATAAATTTGAGACTATTACAATGTCTAGTTTAATTGTATTGTTTGCGTATATTTTATTCATGGGATTACCATTTACAATTGCTAATTATATTAGCTAGGAAACCCAAAATAAATTAAATAAAAAAGGATGCGATGTTTTTAAACATCGCATCCTTTTTTATTTTCGCTAAGAGCTAACTAAAACTAAACTCCTAATTCAGTAAATAACTTCTTTAATTGTGGATCAGAAGGTCTTGGAGCGTTATTGTCTACAATGTTACCTTGTGGGTCAATTAAGATAAAACGAGGTATACTATTTACTTGATAATCTCTCATAAAGCTAATGTCTTTTCCAGCCCATAATTGAATGCCTGTAAGTTCTTTTTTAGCAACAAAGTTTTTCCACTTTGTATTTGCTTTTTCCCAAGAACCTTGGCTTCTTCTGTCACTATCAGAAGAAATACTTACAAAAGCTACATTTTTATTATGATATTCAGCTTCTAATTTTTGTAAAGCAGGAATCTCTCTAATACAAGGTCCACACCAAGTAGCCCATAAATCGATATACACAAACTTTCCTTTTAAGTCATCTAAAGAAGTTGTTCCGCCTTTGTAGTTTTCATAATTTACAAATTTAGGAGAAGGTTTTCCTTTTGCAACTAAAGCCATAATTTCTGCACGCTGTTTAGCAATAGGATGTTGTTTTTCATATCCTTTTTCTAAAAAGTCGAACATTTGTTTATTTTGACTTTTCACTTTATTTACCATAGAAGTATCAGCATTTTTATATTTGCTGTATAATTTTTCCATGCCTTCTTTAATTGAAGAAATTTTAGCGTCAAAAGCATCTTTTTCTAAAGCAAAATACTCCATCGGATTTCCGTTTTCTCTACTAAATAATACTTGGGCAATTCCAAAATTGTTTCCGTCAGCACCTTTACCAGTATATTTAAAACTGTTTAAAAAATCATCAGAATCTCCAGTTAGGGTTAAATTATAACCGTTTGCTAAATGAATAAAACCACGTTTACCAGTGTTGGTTTGCATTGAGTAAATGTCCTTTTTTTCAACCTTTATGGTATCTTTAAAACTCCCATCAGCATTAATTTTAATAGTTTTATTAAAACCTTGTCCAGAAATAGTTAAAATAGAATCGGTATTATTCTCTAAGGTTCCTTGAAAAGTTAAAAAGTCTTTAGAGTGCTCTTTAGTACAAGAAACTATAGTAATTAGAGCTAAAATTATAAGTGATATTTTTTTCATTTTTTTGAATTGTTTTTTTGAATTCGAACAAAGATACATTAAAAATTTGCATACCTTATTTTGATTGCTGATTTTTGATATACCAAATAAGCGTAAAATGAACCATCATATAATAAGTAGTAAACAATTAGATTTAGAGACAATTCACGATTTATTGCATACTGATAAAAAATTGCAATTATCCGAAGATTCAATTGCTAAAGTTATAAAGTGTCGCGCTTATTTAGATGCTAAAATGCAAGAAAATTCTAAACCTATTTATGGAATTAATACAGGTTTTGGAGCCTTGTATAATGTGAAAATTGATGGTAAAGACTTACAGAAACTACAAGAAAACTTAGTAATGAGTCATGCTTGTGGGGCAGGAGATGAGGTTCCACAAGAAATTGTAAAACTGATGTTGTTATTAAAAATACAATCGTTAAGTTATGGTCATTCTGGTGTGCAATTAGAAATAATATATCGGTTAGTAGATTTTTATAATAATAATATTTTCCCTGTAGTCTATACACAAGGTTCTTTAGGAGCTTCTGGAGATTTATCTCCATTGGCACATTTAGCATTGCCATTAATAGGTCTAGGTGAAGTGTATTTTGAAGGCGAAAAAATTAGCGGAAAAGAAATATTAGATAAATTTAATTGGCAATCTATTCAATTTAAATCAAAGGAAGGTTTAGCGTTGTTAAATGGAACGCAATTTATGTCTGCATACGGAGTTTCAAACCTTTTAAAAGCGTATAAATTATCTTATTTAGCAGATACAATTGGTACATTATCTTTAGAAGCCTTTGATGGAAGAATTGAGCCTTTTAATGAGTTAATTCATTTAGTGCGTCCTCATAACGGACAATTAAAAACGGCTAAAAGAATCTCAGAATTTTTAGAAGAAAGCACATTAATAAATCAAGAGAAAAAACACGTTCAAGATCCCTATTCATTTCGTTGTATGCCACAAGTTCACGGAGCAACAAAAGACACTTTGGCGTTTGTAAAAAAGACGTTTATTACGGAGATTAATTCGGTAACCGATAACCCAAATGTATTTGTAGAGGAAGATTTGTTAATTTCTGGAGGAAATTTCCATGGGCAACCTTTAGCATTAGCGTTGGATTTTTTAGCGATTGCAATGGCCGAATTGGCAAATATTTCCGAACGAAGAACCTATCAATTAGTTTCAGGACACAGACATTTACCACCATTTTTAGTTTCCAATCCAGGTTTAAATTCTGGTTTTATGATTCCACAGTACACAGCAGCAAGTATTGTAAGTCAAAATAAACAATATGCAACACCAGCAAGTGTAGATTCTATAGAGTCTAGTAACGGACAAGAAGACCATGTTTCTATGGGAGCAAATGCGGCAACCAAAGCTAAAAAGGTAGTTGATAATGTACAAACTGTTTTGGCAATTGAATTGTTTACAGCTTCGCAAGGATTAAGCTTTGGTAACGGAAAAACGTCTCCATTTTTAGAATCTTTAGTTGGTTTATTTAGAAATGAAGTTAGTATTGTTGAAGAAGATCGTGTTATGCATCACGATATTAAAAAGGCTTCACAATTTATAGATGGTTTTACTATTGAAGTAACTGAATTGTTTGGGTAGAAAAAAAATAATGTTCGCTAACGTTGTTGTATAAGGAAAGTTGCGGTTTTGTCAGCGAGGAATTTCCGAAGGAAATTCAGAAGTTGATAAAAATGCAACTGCCTTTGTTTAAGCACTAATGTAGCAATTTTTTATACACGTTGTTAGCACCAGTTTTTATTCCACTTTTCAAATCGGTTGTCTATTATTTTCGCTATTTTATGATAATTTTCCCAATTATTTCGTACTCTAAAAATATCTGGGTCATCTTCCGAACTCAATGTTTCTTCGTAATCGTTTACATATTCTCCATTATCGAATTCAAAATAATCCATTGCAAAATTAAATCCAATTTTATTCAGAAGTTCTCCGATTAAAACTCCGTCCCAATTCATATACAATTCGGATGGCGAGATTTGTTCAGATTTAGTTTTTTCAATTTCATCATTACTTTCCTCAAGTAAAAATTCACTATATAAATCGTTTTTAATAACCCAAGCAAAGAATAAACCTGTATGAACATAAGCTTGTTCTTCATCAAGTTCAGCTTCGTTTATTGAGTCAAAATGATATTTCGCTTTGTCAAAAACAAAACTTTCATCAACTTCTTTTAATTCCTTCTTTTTTTTATTGAATAGTTTTCCGAACATTTTTTTTAAATTGGTGCTAACTTTAACGCTGATATGCGTCGTTTTAATGACTTATATCAGTCGTTAGCGAATTTACCTAAAAAGAAATTTAGAAACAAACCAAATTATTCAGCAACACTGTCAATTAATATAGTAAGCATATCAATTGCAGCTTGTGCAATTTTGGTTCCAGGGCCAAAAACACCAACGGCACCAGCGTCAAATAAAAATTGATAATCTTGAGCAGGAATAACGCCACCAACAATTACCATAATATCTTCTCGATCGTATTTTTTAAGTTCTGCAATCACTTGCGGCACTAAAGTTTTATGTCCAGCTGCTAAAGATGATATACCAAGAATATGAACATCGTTTTCTATAGCTTGTTTTGTAGCTTCTTGTGGTGTTTGAAAAAGTGGACCAATATCTACGTCAAAACCTAAGTCGGCATAACCTGTTGCAACCACTTTTGCGCCTCTATCATGACCATCTTGCCCAAGTTTGGCAATCATAATTCGAGGTCTTCTACCTTCTAATTCAGCAAATTTGTCAGCTAAATCAGTTGCTTTTTTAAACAATTTATCGTCTTTAATTTCTTTACTATACACGCCAGAAATGGTTTTATGTACTGCTTTATGTCTGTCAAAAACAGTTTCTAAAGCATCAGAAATTTCACCTAAAGTGGCTCTATTTCTTGCTGCTTTTACAGCCAAATCTAATAAATTTCCGTTACTTGATTTTGCGCATTCCGTTAAATCTGCCAAAGATTTTGCTACTTCTGTAGCATTTCTATCAGCTTTTAAGGTATTTAAACGATCAATTTGAGATTGACGAACGGCTTCGTTATCAACTTCTAAAATATGTAAAGGTTCTTCTTCTTTTAATTGATATTTATTTACACCTACAATTACATCCTTTCCACTGTCTATTTTTGCTTGTTTTATTGCTGCGGCTTCTTCAATACGCATTTTCGGAATTCCTTTTTCAATAGCTTTTGTCATTCCGCCAAGTTCTTCCACTTCTTGAATTAATTCCCACGCTTTGTTGGTAATTTCTTCCGTTAGTTTTTCAACGTGATAACTTCCTGCCCAAGGATCTACCGTTTTGGTAATATGAGTTTCTTCTTGTAAATATATTTGTGTGTTTCTTGCAATTCTAGCAGAAAAATCGGTTGGTAACGCAATAGCTTCGTCCAACGCATTTGTGTGCAAAGATTGTGTTCCGCCAAAAGCTGCTGCCATAGCTTCAATAGTAGTTCTAGCAACATTGTTAAACGGATCTTGTTCTGTTAAAGACCAACCACTTGTTTGGCAATGTGTACGTAAAGCTAATGATTTTGGGTTCTTCGGGTTGAATTTTTGAACAATTTTTGCCCATAACATTCTACCTGCTCGTAATTTTGCAATTTCTTTAAAATGATTCATTCCAATTGCCCAGAAAAACGAAAGGCGAGGAGCAAAGGTGTCAATATCCATTCCGGCTTCAATACCTTTTCTAATATATTCTAATCCGTCTGCTAACGTATACGCTAATTCAATTTCTGGCGTTGCACCCGCTTCTTGCATGTGATAACCAGAAATAGAAATCGAATTAAATTTCGGCATATTTTCAGAAGTAAACTTAAAAATATCCGCAATAATTTTCATCGATGGAGTTGGTGGATAAATGTACGTATTACGCACCATAAACTCTTTTAAAATATCATTTTGAATGGTTCCTGCTAATAATTCTGGAGCAACTCCTTGTTCTTCCGCAGCAACAATATAAAAGGCTAAAATTGGTAAAACGGCGCCGTTCATTGTCATTGAAACCGACATTTTATCTAACGGAATTTGGTCAAATAAAACCTTCATGTCTTCCACAGAATCAATGGCAACTCCTGCTTTTCCAACATCACCTTGCACACGCTCATGATCAGAATCGTAACCTCTGTGCGTAGCTAAATCAAACGCAACAGAAAGTCCTTTTTGACCAGCAGCTAAATTTCTTCGATAAAAAGCGTTGCTTTCTTCCGCAGTAGAAAAACCTGCATATTGCCTAATTGTCCAAGCTCTACGAACGTACATTGTTGAGTAGGGTCCGCGTAAATTAGGCGCTAATCCAGCAACAAAATCTTCGTGTTTAAACGAAGAGTTTTCTTGTTTATTTTTGTCTAAACTGATATTTGAAACGTCTTTTCTACTCATCTTTCAGTCTTTCTTGTTCTAAATTTTCAGCTAATCTTTTTTGAATAAGTGGCTGAATTAATGTTTTTTCTGAACGTTTTTTAACAAATGGAAACAATTCTAAATCGTTTTTCATTTTGTCTTCTTCGTTCTTAATTTTGTTTGTTCCAAGTAGCACGAGTTCTCCAGCATCAAACTTTGCCTGTTCTTTATCGGCAGATTCTTTAATTTTCTTCTGAATAATACCTTCTTTCAATTGTTTTAAAAATCCACCACCATTTTCAATCAACTTAAAAATTTCTAACGCTTTTTCGGCTAATTGTTCTGTAATACTTTCGATATAATACGTTCCGTCTGCAATATTTTGAGCTTCAGAAAGTTCACTTTCTTGTTGTAAAATTAACAATTGATTACGAGAAATACGTTCGCCAAATTCGTTGGATTTATGATAGATTGAATCGTAAGAATTGTTAGAAACGGTGTCCGAACCTCCTAAAATTGCGCTCATGCTTTCAGAAGTAGTTCGTAACATATTTACGTTATAGTCGTACAAAGTTTTGTTACGCAAACTTGGTTGTGTAAAAATATGTGCTTGGCTAGAAGTGTCGTATTCTTTTAAAAGTGAAGTCCACAAAACTCTAAAAGCTCTTAGTTTTGCAATTTCAAAAAAGTAGTTACTTCCTACTGAAAATTTAAAATAAATTTTCTCAGCAACATCTTTTCCAAAATGATTTAAATATTCATTTGCATGTGCTAAAGCGTACGCCAATTGTTGTACAATATTTGCTCCTGTATTTTGATACAATGAAACATTTATTGCAAGAGAATTATTTACATTAGAAACAATTTTCTCTAATTGTTTATGATCTTCTTTTAGGTTGATAAACCAATTACCTGTTTTGGCTAAATTGCCAATAATATCAATATTGTAAAAACAGTTTTTAGAATTTGTAAATGCTGCAATTTCAGTTGTAAATTCTGCTGATAGAAAATTAAAATTGAAATAAATTTTAGTAAAAGCTAGATCAATATTTTTAAGCGTCGTTTTGTAATCAAATGAGCTGTTTGCTGTAAATTCAATTGCTGTAGCTCCACGTTTTAAAGCATCAATAGCTAATTGATTGGCAACTTTTTCATCATCAATAAAAATTGATTGACAAATTTTAAATCCGTTTTTAGAAACACTTAAAGCTGTGTTAGTTTGATCTTCTTTGGTGTAGAATGGTTTTACGGTTATACCTTCATCAGTATGCCAAAGTAGTGTTTCATTATAGTCTAAGCCTTTTAAATCTGCTTGAATTTTTTGCTTCCAAGCTTTGGGCGTCACTTCATTAAATTCATCAAATAAATAGCTGCTCATTACTTTTTTATGGTATCAAATTCTATTATGTAAACGTCTTCATTTTCTCTTTTCATTAAATACTTTTCACGTGCATAGCGTTCTAATGATAAAGAGTCTTGTAGTTTTTCTATGGTAGATTTATCGTCAGATATTCTGTTCTTATAATAATCTATAGAAGTTTCTAATTCGTTAATTTCTTTGTTGAATTCTCTATGTGTTAAGAAAGAATTTTCATCAAAAAAAAACATCCAAACAACAAAAATAGTTAAAGCTAAAACATAAAAATTTGTAATAACTTTAAAATAAGGCTTTTGTTTTAGTTGTTTAAAGGTCATGTTTTATAGTCTTTCGCTAATAACGGTTCTTACAATATCTATGGCAACAGTATTATACCTGTCATTAGGTATTATAATATCTGCGTAGTTTTTTGTTGGCTCAATAAATTGCTGGTGCATTGGTTTTAAGGTGTCTTGATAACGGCTTAAAACTTCATCAATATCTCTTCCTCTTTCATTAATATCTCTTCTAATTCTACGAATTAAACGTTCATCTGCATCTGCATGCACATAGATTTTAATGTCGCATAATTTACGTAATTCTTCACTGTTAAAGATAAGAATTCCTTCAACAATAATTACTTTTCTTGGATGTGTTTTTATTGTGTCTTTTGTTCTGTTGTGTGTTACAAAAGAATATACAGGTTGTTCAATAATTTCTTCTCTTTTTAAAGCTGATAAATGCTGAACTAATAATTCAAAATCAATTGCTCTTGGATGGTCGAAATTTATCTTTGTTCTTTCGTCGTAAGAAAGGTTATCTGTTGCTTTGTAATAAGAATCTTGAGATATTACACAAACTTCATCTGATGGAAGTTGATTTATAATTTGATTTACAACGGTAGTTTTTCCGCTTCCTGTTCCTCCGGCAATACCAATAATGAGCATGTTTTTCATTTGTAAATTTTATGAAATAATTGAAAACAAATTTAGTGAATTTAAACCATAAAAAAAGACATCTGAAAAGATGTCTTTTTAATTTAAGAGCCGATGGAGGGACTCGAACCCACGACCTGCTGATTACAAATCAGCTGCTCTAGCCAGCTGAGCTACATCGGCTTTTTTTTAACGCGACAAAGAAATATAAATTTTTGAAACTGCGCAACAACTTTTTTATAAATTTTTCAATGCTTTTTCTAATGTTTTAAATTTGAATTTAAATCCCAGATTTTCAACCTTTTCTGAAGAGACTCTACTTCCTTTTAATAAAATATATGCCAATTCTCCTAAAGCAGTTTTTATCACAAAACTTGGAGCATTCATTGGTAAAACAGGCTTTTTTAAATTTTTTCCTAATGCTTTGGTAAAAGAGTTATTGGTTTGATGTTCAGGAGATACAGCGTTTAAAATACCCGTGTATTTTGTGTTTTCTATTGCATTTATATACAGGTTACACAAGTCTTCTATATGAATCCAAGGCATATATTGTTTTCCGTTTCCAAGAGCTGAAAGAAACAGTGGAGTGTTCATTTTTTGCAAAGCGCCACCGTTTTTTGCTAAAACAACACCTGTTCTTAAAATGCTAACAGGTACATTTAGTTTTTTAAATTGATTTGCTGCTGCTTCCCACTTTACACATATTTTAGAGATGAAATCATTTTCAGGTTTATCATCTTCTGTAAAAATTGTATCGGAAGTTATTGCTCCATAATAACCAATTCCGGAAGCAGAAATAAAGCCTTTTAAATCAATTTCTAATTCTTTTACTTTTTTAAACAGTAGATTGGCAGATTTTACTCTACTATTTATGAGTTCTTGTTTTCTTTTATCTGTCCAACGTTTATCTGCAATTCCAGCGCCAGCTAAATGAATAATATGTGTAATATCTTTAAAAGCTGCATCGTCTATATATTCTTCTGCAATATTCCATTTAAATTCATTTTTTAAAGTAGGGTTTCTTGTAAGAATAACCACACTATAGTTTTTCTCTTCTAATTTTTTTTGAAGATATTTTCCAACTAAACCCGTTCCTCCCGTTATTAATATTTTATTCATGCTTTTGTGGTTGTAATTTTAAAATTGTGTCTGCAAACTTGTAAATTTCTTTTTCTACAGTTTTATATTCTTCCGTAAAAAAACGTGATGCAATAGAATGATTTTTAGCTTCAGGTATTGCAATTTGATACTTTTTATCTTCTGAAGTTGAAATTTGTTCAAACATTTCTTTCATTCTTTTTACGGAAACTGTTTTGTCTTGTTCTTCTTCATTTTTATAATAATACGCCATAAAAATGGGTTGTTTTATTTTTTGAAAAACTTCCTTTTTCATGGTTGCTTGTATCATTGCTTTTAAATTAACAATGGCTTCAATTCTGTATTTTGAATACCAGTATTTTTCAGCTCCGTTGGGTGGTTGCCAAGTTTGATAATCTCCACCCATTATTAATCCTAATAATTGTTTTCCCCAAGGTTTAGTAACCAAGTTAGAGTTGGTGTCATAAATATCAATATTAGGAGACGATAAAATTAAAGCTTCAATTTCTGGGTTCTCAGAAGCTAAAAACAAACCAGCTGTTGCACCAGTACTTACACACATTAAAATCACTTTTTCACCCATTTGTTTACCAATTGCAATGGCTTTTTTGGCTGATTCTAAATAACCTTCAGCAGTAAATTCTATTAAAGGCTCTTTGTCTTTTAGACCATGTTTGTATAACCTCGGAGCGTAAAGGTTTGCTCCATATCGTTTAGCAAAATTAGTATAGATTACTTCTGTTTCTGCTGGACTTGCTGAAAAACCATGCAAATAAACTACTGCGTATTTTGTTTTCTTAGGAATGCTATCTGCCCAAATTAATCTAGAATGATTTCCTTCTCTAATATTTGTATTACTGTTTTCTTTAGCAATTGAACTTTCAATTTCTAATAAACTTTGTGTGTTTGCTGTTATTTGAGTTGTTAATATTGGTTTGGCTGCTTTAGGTCCAATTATATATATAAAAAGGAGAAGAAGTAAAAGGAATCCTAAGTATTTGAGTATTTTTTTTAGCATTTAGTAGCATAATTAGTGATTAATAATTGTAAAAATACAAATATTAGAGGTGTAATTCCTTTAAACAAAATTAAAAAAATAAAATTTATTTCACTTTTAAATAACTGAAAATCAATGTTATAAAAAATAATTTAAAATAAATTCAAAAAAAATAAAACCGCACCTTCTTTTTTCTCGTAAGTATGGTTGAACAATAATAATTAACTAAAAATTTACAAATCATGAAAAAAATGAAATTAATTTTAGGAGGATGTGTTTTACTAACAGTAGGACTTTTTTTATACGCCGCCGATCACATTGATGCACCAGCTGTAAGCGGAGGATCAAGTGATATTACAGATTTTTACGCCTTTCAAGCAGAAGACACTAATAATATTGTGTTTGTAGCAAATGTGCAAGGATTATTAAGTCCTACAGCAACTGAAGCTGCAAGTTTTGATGAAAACGTATTAATTGAATTTAATATTGATACTGATGCAGATGCAGTAGAGGATTTGGTTATTCAAGCAATTCCTAGAGATGGTAAAATGTATTTCTTTGGACCTTTTGCTCCAGGAACTACTGGTTTAAATAGTACAATTGGAACTTCTAGCGCAGCAGGAAGTGTTGATATTAGTGCTTATAATAATGCTCCTGCAATTGGTTACGCTGGAGATATGAAGTTTTTTGCTGGGCCAAGAGATGATCCTTTCTTTATGGATTTTGCTCAATATGGCGAAATAGTTGGTGGTAATGCATCAAGTTTTAACAACCCAGGTTCAGATACTTTTGCAGGTTCAAATGTTATGTCTATAGTTATTGAGGTTCCTAAATCTACAATTGGAGGTTCTGGATCAATAAATACTTGGGTAGAATCTAAAGTAAAATCATAATTAATTAACTACTAAAAACTTATAACATGAAAAATATTAAATTAATACTATTATCAATCTTTTCAACTGTAGCTTTAACAAGTTGTAGTGATGATAACGATAGCCCAGCAATGATGCAAACTGATTTTTCAGGTACTTTCGTACAAGCAGATCAAATGGGTAGACCAGCAATTAACACAGTATTTGTTAATTCAGACAAAAAAGATATGTTTAATACAACCGTTCCTTCTGAACAAGGAGCAAGTTTTCAAGCAATGTTTGAAACCAACTTAAAAGCATTAAGTCCTGCATATGCAAATATGGGAGACGAAAACGCTTTAGGTTTAGATGCAGCAGCTTTTACGGGTGTATTGGCAACAGATGTGTTAACGGTTTCTTTAGATGGAACAACAACATTTTATGATGGAACAAATGTATTAACAGGAAGAGCTTTAGCAGATGATGTAATTACAGTTGAATTATTATTGATTTTTGGAGGAGAGGATTTTTCAGAAAATCCGAGCTTATCAGATGACAATGTATCGGCAAATGACAAACCCTTTTTAACGTCATTTCCATACTTAGCATCACCTTGGTAAGATTAATTCAGGTTTTGTTTTCATAGTGCGAAACCTGAATTTTAAAAAAACGAACACTATCTCAGTTTACTTTTACCCCTATTCATAATTTTGGTTAATATTTTTTGAAAGGAACTGGATAGTGTTTTTTAACCAATCATAAAAACTCTTATATAATGAAAACATTAAAATACATATTTACGTTAGTGATTGCAATACAGTTTTTAAGCTGTACAATTGATAAAGAAAAACAAATTACAAACGTAACAGACTATAATCAATTTTTAGAATTAGAAGGTAACGATACATATAATTTAGCAAAAACGGAAGAAGCATTTTGGAGTACAAAATTGCAAAAATCACCAACACAATATCCTTATTTAAGTAAAATTGCGTCAGCAAATAATGCTATGTTTTCTTCAAAAGGAAGTATTGAATATTTAATAACTGCTGAAGAAAAATTAATACAACTTAACAAAAAAACAAATTATAATAATGCTGCTAATTTAAGAGCATTAACAAGAAATTATATTTCTCAACATAGATTTAATGAAGCTTTAGAATTACTTCTAAAAGCCGAAAAAAATGGAGAAAACTTAAAAGCAACGCATAAAATGTTGTTTGACGTTCACCTAGAATTAGGTAACTACAAACAAGCAGAACAATATTTATCGGAATTTAAAAACTTTTCAGATTTCGATTATTTAATTAGACTTTCTAAATGGAGCGACCATAAAGGAGATTTGGCTTCGGCAATTAACTTCATGGAAAAAGCTACTGAGTTTGCAGAAATGTCTAATAATAAAGACTTGAAAATTTGGTCTTATACAAATTTGGCTGATTTTTATGGACATAATAACCAGATTCAAAAATCATATAATTACTATTTAAAATCGTTAGAATTACAACCAAACAATGCATATGCTAAAAAAGGAATTGCTTGGATTGTGTATTCTTATGAGAAAAATCCGAAAGAAGCATTAAGAATTTTAGATGCTATAATGGAACAACACAAATCTCCTGATTATTTTTTATTGAAAGCTGAAATTGCTGAATTTATGGGAAATGAAGTTGAGAAAGATAAAAATATTCAACAATATATAGCGTCATCTTCAAATAGTTTATATGGAGAAATGTACAATCAGCATAATGCTAAATTGTATTTGGAAGATGTAAATAAACAAGAAGAAGCTTTAGTTCTAATAGAAAGAGAAATTAAAAATAGAGCTACACCTCAATCTTACGATTTACTTGCGTGGGCTCACTATAAAAAAGGAGCTTATAAAAAAGCTTTAGAAGTTTCTGAAAATCATGTTTTAAATAAAACGTTTGAACCAGAAGCACAATATCATTTAGCTGAAATTTATAAGGCAAATGGTTTGTCTGAAAAAGCTTTAGAAATAAAAATGGATTTGTTAGAAAGTGCCTATGAATTAGGTCCTTTAACTACAGAACAAATTCAGAAAATTTAGTTGATTGAAATTCGGGGGACTTTCAATTAACCCTGTTAGTAATAAATTTTATAAGAGGGTTTGTTATTAACAATAAATAGCCGCTCAAAAGGCGGCTATTTTCTATTAAAAAATAAGAAAATTTTAAGATTTAAAATAAAAATTGAGGTATAGGTAATTCTTATATTTCGAGTTTAGATTTTTTTTCATTTATTATTCCAAAAACAACTACGAATCAACTTTTTAAAACAAAAACATTGAAAACAAAAACTATATTAACTGTCTTTATAGCTTTATTTAGCTTGCAAAGTTTTTCGCAAACATTCTCAGGTCGTGTAATTAATACAAGTAATGAGTCATTAGAAGATGTATATGTCTATAATACAACTTCAAACAGTCACACACATACAAATGTAAATGGTCTTTTCTCTTTAGAAAACAGTAGCATTGGAGATATAATTGAAGTAGCTATTTTAGGTTATGAAAAGAAAAAAATTACCTTAAATGAGTCTAAACTTAAAAATGAAACGACATTAGTTTTAGAAACTAAAGTGTTTTTATTAGATGAATTGGTATTAACTAAAAGAATGGATCCAATTCAAACAGTTGTAAAAATGGATTTAGCTAAGAACCCGGTTAATTCATCACAAGAAATTTTACAAAAAGTGCCAGGTTTATTCATTGGTCAACATGCTGGTGGAGGTAAAGCTGAACAAATATTTTTACGAGGTTTTGATATTGATCATGGTACAGATTTAAGCTTGTCTGTAGACGGAATGCCAGTAAATATGGTTTCTCATGCGCATGGACAAGGTTATAGCGATTTACATTTTTTAATTCCTGAAACTATTCAGAAAATAAACTTTGGTAAAGGTCCTTATTACGCAAATCATGGAGATTTTAATACGGCTGGTTATGTAGATTTTAAAACAAAATCTACAATTCAAGAAAGCCAAATAAATATTGGTATTGGTCAGTTTAATACCTTTAGAACTTTAGGTTTGTTTAATTTATTAGGGAAGAAAACCAATGAAAATGCATACGTTGCTATAGAATATTTAGCTACAGATGGTTTTGTGGAATCTCCTCAAAATTTCAGTAGAATTAACTTATTTGCTAAATACAACACCTATTTAAAAGACAATAGTAAGTTTACTATTTCTACTTCACATTTTACAAGTAAATGGGATGCTTCTGGGCAAATTCCAGTAAGGGAAGTTGCAAACGGAAACATAACTCGTTTTGGTTCTATTGATGATACTGAAGGAGGAGAAACTTCAAGAACAAATCTAAATTTACAATACAATAAAACGTTAGATAATGATGTAGCGATGCAAACTAACGTTTTTTATACAAAATATGATTTCAAATTATTTTCTAACTTTACGTTCTTTTTAGAAGACCCAGTAAATGGAGATCAGATTAAGCAATATGAAGACAGAGATATTTTTGGTTTTAATACACAGTTTTCTAAAGATGTAACCATTTTTAATACTGAAGCAAAAATTACTGCCGGAACAGGTTTACGAAACGATAATGTAAAAAATGTTGAATTATCACACACATTAAATAGAAAAACTACGCTTAATAATATTCAGTTGGGTGATGTAAATCAAACTAATTTTTATGCTTTTTTAAATTCTGAATTTGAATTTGGAGACTTTACAATTGAGCCAGCTTTACGTTTAGATTATTTTAAATTTCAGTATAATGATGCATTGCAGCCAACTTATTCAACAGAGTCGGCATCAAAGGCAATAGTAAATCCAAAATTAAATTTCACCTATACTCCAAATGAAAATGTACAATGGTTTCTAAAATCGGGTATTGGTTTTCATTCAAATGACACACGTGTAGTTGTAAAGCAAACAAATAAAACCTTACCAAGAGCTTATGGTTTAGATTTTGGAAATAGTTGGAAGCCAACTTCAAAATTAATAATAAACACAGCGCTTTGGTATTTGTTATCTGAAGAAGAGTTTGTGTATGTTGGAGATGCAGGTATAGTAGAACCTTCAGGAGAATCGCAACGTTATGGTTTAGACTTAGGAATACGTTATCAATTTACAGATTGGTTATATTTTAATACAGATGCAACATTTACAAAAGCTAGAAGTTTAGAAGAAGCTGCTGGTCAAGATTATATTCCTTTAGCGCCAGATGTTACTTTAACAGGAGGTTTATCTTTAAATGATTATCACAATTTTTCAGGCGGAATTAACTATAAATATATTGGTGATAGAGCCGCTAATGAAGATTACTCAATTACAGCTGAAGGATATTTTGTTGCTGATGCAAATTTAAATTATAAGATGAATGCTATAACACTTGGTGTATCCATAGAAAATTTATTTGATGTTGAATGGAATGAAACGCAGTTTGCAACAGAGTCTAGATTGCAAAATGAAACAGATTCAGTAGAAGAAATTCATTTTACTCCAGGAACGCCATTTTCTGCAAAACTATCTATTAGTTATACATTTTAAAGTTTAGTTGGTTGGAATTCGGGGGACTTTCAATCAGCCCAATTAATAATAAATTTTTAGTAGAGAATTGTTATTAATAAAAAAAATAGCCGCTATATAGCGGCTATTTTATATTATAAAAATATTCTTATTTTTATACGGCTCCTAAAGTATATAATTGATCCATTGTTGGAGATTCACTTCCGCCAGTTGGTTCTAAAGTAATTCCAAAGGCTTGAGAATCGTTTGGATTGTCAATATTAAAGATTTTGTTAGCATCAGCTAAAAAACCATCTATAGTTCCCAAACTTGTTGGTGTTAATGGATTTAACTTTAAAGACCAAACTTGGTATACTTTTCCTTCTGGAGGATCTGGTAAACCTTTAACATCTAAATAAATGGTTTTACTATTTTTATTCCAGTAAACCTTTGCATAAGATTCCGGAGAAACATTTTGTCCCGCTAGCGGAATTGTAACAATATCTTTATCTCTAATTACGGTAAGTAATTTTTCGTTTTCAGCTAAACTAGAATTTGCTTTATCTAATTGCTTTTCAAACTGTTGTTTCTCTTCAGCTAATTGGTTGTTTAAAGTATTGTTATTTATAACATTAAATAATAACGTACTACCAATTAAAATTGAAGCGGCCCAACCAGTATAGGTAACCCAATTATTTTTAGGTTTCTGAATAGGAATAACCTTACTTGGTCTTTCTCTATCTTGAACCAATTTAATAAGGATATTTTTAAAAGAAGTATCTGTTTCTTTTGGAGCAACACTTGCTGTTAATACAGAAATAGTTTTTTCTATTTCTTTTATTTCGTTTAAAATTTCTGGATGATCCTGAATAAGTTGATACACCTGTTCATTTTCTTTTTCAGAAAGTGCACCGGCAACATATAACTCTAAAATCCCAGATTGTATGTGTTCGTTTTTATCCATATTATTTAAGCATTACTCTTAATTCGTTCAAACAATTTCTATTTCTAGTTTTTACAGTTCCTAACGGAATCTCTAAGTTCTCAGAAGCTTCTTTTTGTGTAAAACCTTTAAAATAAAGTAATTCAATCAATTTTTTACAGGTGTCTTTAAGCTTTCCTACAAAGTTTTTAATACCAATTGCATCAGTACTATTGTCTAAACTATCATGTGTCTCTAATATATCTACGAAAATATTGGCATCAAGGTTTTTAGAATTGTTCTTAAAATTTTTAGAACGTGTTTTATCTATAGCAGCATTTCTTGCAATATTAATAATCCAAGTAAAAAATCTACCCTTTTTTGCTGAATATGTATCTGCGTTATTCCAAGCTTTTATAAATACATCTTGGGTAACTTCTTGCGCTAATTCTTTGTCTCTTAAGATGTTGAAAATAACTCCAGATACACTGTCGTTATACATTTCGTAAAGGGATTCAAAAGCTTTTACGTTTTTGTTTTTAAATTGAACTACAAGTTCTTCTAATTGCATTATTGTTGTTTTTAAGAGTTTCCTAATATACTTAAAATTATGTTAATGTTATACGGTTACCAATTACTTCTAGATTTTATATTATTAGTACAAAATTTAATAATTTCATTTAAACGTTTTAGGCGAGTTGCTTCTCTTTTAGCTTGTTTTAACCAATACAAATAGCTCTTTTTATAACTTGGTGCAAAGTTTTGATAATTTTTAAAAGCGACTTTATTTTTATCAAATTCTATTTGTAAGTCTTGAGGAATAATTAGTTTTTCTACATCATCTAAAGCAGTCCACGAACCATTTTGTTTTCCGGTTTTTATAATTTCTAATCCACTTTTGTGCATTAATTTATTTGCGGATAATTCTATAATGTATTTTTTATTGAGGGCACTCCAAACACTTTTTGGATTTCGTTTACAGAAATATTGTCTTCGTTTTCCGTTGCCTAAACTTTTTACGGTGGAATCTATCCAACCAAAACAGAGTGCAACTTTTACGGCTTCTTCCCAACGCATAGATTCCTCTATGTTTTCTACTTTATAAAAAATAAGGTAAATTCCTTCGGATGAAATATGATTTTCTGAAAGCCATTTTCTCCATTCGATATCATTTTTAAAATAGAGTTCTGGTTTTTCTGACATTATCGCATAATTTTATTCGGAAAAACAACTACACTTTCATGTCCATTTTTTCCTACAGCAGCAACTCCAAAAAAGAAATTATCAATTACAATTCCTTCTAAAGTAAATTCAGTAGCTTCAACATATCTAGAATTGTCCCAAGTTGGACTGGTTGTATCTCTCCAATATATTTTATAACCTTTTGCTCCTTCAACTTTACTCCACTTTAGTTTAGCTGATGCTTGCACAATTCCGCCAATTGCAACTTCTTTTGGCGCTTCTGGAGCCCAAGCTAAAGAAGCTAAGTTAATTGCATTTACAGCCGTTAATTTTTTAGCATAACCAAAGTTAACATGCTCAAAAGTATCTCCGTATTTTATGCCGTTTTCGGTTCTAATATCTTGATGTTGTTGTGTGTAATTTTCATGCGCTTCCATAATTCTAATTCCGGCGAAGCCTAAATCGTTAAAAGGTCTGTGATGACCACCACGACCAAAACGATCTAATCTATAAATCATCATAGGATTCATTTCTGGCATATACGTTTTTGTGTTTTTGTGAATATATCTCGCTAATTGACGTGAAATTCCGTCAACTTCTCCACCATAAAAACGACGCATTTTTCGTTGTCTTTCTGTTTCGTTTGCAGGAACAGGTTCACTAAATATCCTAAAAGCTCTGTTGTCAATAACACCATCAACTCCGGTAATATTTCCAATCATATCATTGTTTAAAACACCAATTATTTCCCAACCTTTTTCTTTTGCGTATTTTGCTAAACCAGCGCCACCAAAAAGACCTTGTTCTTCACCAGATAAGCCAACATAAATAATGCTGCTTTCAAATTTGTATTTACTTAAAACTCTTGCAGCTTCAATAGTTCCTGCCATTCCAGAAGCATTGTCATTTGCTCCAGGAGCATCTGTTTTAAAATCCATGGTATCACTTGCGCGCGAATCTATATCACCACTCATAATAACAAATTTGTTTGGGTATTTTGTTCCTTTTTGAATTGCAACAACATTTACAATCCAAGCATCATGTGGAACTCTTCTGTTACCTTCTTTGGTTACAAAATCCTTTTGGTAAAACGTATTGATACAATTGTTGCAATTGGTAGAAATTTTATCGAATTCCGATTTTATCCAACGACGAGCAGCACCAATTCCACGAGTGTTTGAGACCGTATCAGAAAAGGTGTTTCTGGTTCCGAATTCTGTTAATGTTTTTATATCCGCTTTAATTCTTTCCGAAGAGACAGCATTTATAATGTCGTAAATTTTAGCATCGGTTTGTGCTATTAATGTAGAGGTAATTACTAAAAATAGGAGTGTAAGTTTTTTCATTTGTAAAAATTAGAGTTTAAAAGTACAAAAAAAACCTCTTTAAAGATTTCTAAAGAGGTTTTTATGATGTTAAAATTATAGATTACTTTGTTGAAGCAATCCAGTTATCAATTTTGTTTTCTAATAAAGCTAAAGGAATACAACCAGTTTCTAAAACTTGATTGTGGAATTCTCTAATGTCAAATTTATTGCCTAATTGCTTTTTAGCTTTTGCACGTAATTCGCGTATTTTTAATTGCCCAATTTTATATGATAAGGCTTGTCCTGGATTTGCCATATAACGTTCAATTTCCGAAATAATACTTGCTTCGCTTTCTGCTTCATTGTCTAAAGAATATTGAATTGCTTTTTCTCGAGACCAACCTTTTGCATGGATTCCTGTATCTACAACTAACCTAATTGCTCTGTGCATTTCCATCCCTAACATTCCAAAATATTGATATGGATCTGTGTATAAGCCTAATTCTTTTCCTAAGTTTTCTGTATATAAAGCCCAACCTTCACCATAAGCACTGTACCATAATGTTTTTCTGAAATCTGGTAAGTCTTGATTTTCTTGCGTTAATGAAATCTGGTAATGATGTCCAGGAATTGCTTCGTGTAAAAACAACGCTTCGTCAGAAAACACATTGTATTTTGAAGCATCAGGAATTGGTGTGTAAAAAACACCAGGTCTTGTTCCGTCTAAAGAACCAGGATTGTATTCTGCACTTGCAGATGCTTCTCTAAACTTTTCGGTTTGTTTAACTACAAATGGAGTTTTGGGTTTGTTACCGAATAATTTTTCTAATTGCGGCTTCATTTTTTCATGAATCGTATTAAAATTATCGATAATCTGTTTTGGAGTTGTATAAGGCATTAATGCTTGATTTCCACGAACGTCATTAAAAAACTCCTTTAAAGTTCCCTTAAATCTAACTTCTTTTTTTACTTTTTTCATTTCAGCTAAAATTCGAGAAACTTCTCTTAAGCCAAGTTTGTGAATTTCGTCAGCAGACATGTTTGTAGTGGTGTAATTTTTTATAGCATGCCTGTAATACGCCATTCCGTTGGGAATTGAAGAGATACCGCTACTTTTTCTACCTTCTTGTAAATATTTTGTAGTTAAAAAAGTGTGCATAGAGTTGAAAATAGGAATCAACTTATCATCTAACATGTTGGTATACTTTCTTGTCAATCCCTTTTTTTCATCAGCAGAAAAACTATCTGGAAAATTATTTATAGGCGAGTAGAATAAGTGTTCTGTAGTTTTTGTTTTTGCCAAACCTTTAAACTGTGGAATTACCTTTTTAATTAATGAAGTTGGTAATACATATCCTTCTTTTGCTCCTTGGCGCATGTTTTTAATAGCAGTTTGCATCCAACTATAAAAGCCATTTAACCTACCTAACCAATTTTCATAATCTTGTACAGTTTTAAATGGTTGCGCGCTACTTCCGCTTGCTAATTGTCCCATTGTTAAATTGATGGTCCACATTTGGTTTATTGGCATTAAAGCATCGTTTTTAAAGCTATTTTGCGCTAAAGCCATATCGCAATCCCAATCTAAAACAGCTTTACTCATTTGCTGGCTTTCCGTTAAAGCATCGTCTTTAAAGTTCTCTAGTTTTGTTTTGTAATTAGTGTAAAAATCTTTGGTTGCTAGTTTGTATTCCTTAGAGATTGTATTAGGAAATTGATCGTTAAAACGATTGTCTCCAGCATAGGTTGCATTAATTGGATTCAGTTTTAACTTACCTTCGTTATACTCTTTTAAAAGCTGATTAAATTCAGTGTTTTCTGAAACTGTTTTTGCTTCATTTGATGTTTCATTTTTACAAGAAACAAGTACTAATGAAATTGCAAAAATTGATAGAAGTATTTTTTTCATTTTGAGTTGTAATTGATTTTACACAAATATACAAAACAAAAAACCTCTCTGTTTTCACAAAGAGGTTTATAATTTATCTGTCATTGCGAGGAAGAATGACGTGGCAATCTTTTTAATTTTAATTGACAGATTGCTTCGTTCCTCGCAATGATGTTTATTACTTAATTAACTCGTAAGAACGTTTAATAAAGTTTGTTAACTCTTCTCCATGTAATAGGTTTTGAGATAATTTTGCTAAATCAAAAGCTTGCGTAGTTAAACGTTTTTGATCTTCTTCATTTGCGTTTAAAATATCAGAAACTAACGGGCTGTTTGTATTTACCACTAAATTATACATTTCTGGTAAATTACCCATTCCCATCATTCCGCCACCGCCACCAGACGCTTGCATTTCTTTCATTCTACGCATAAATTCTGGAACCGTAATTAAGAACGGAGAAGCAGCAGAATCCATAGCTTCTAATTGAACTGTATAGCTTTTGTTGTTTACAGCACCTTCAATAACTGGTTTTAATTTCTCTTTTTCTTCATCAGAAAGTTTAGAGATAACCGTTTCGTCTTTCTTAATTAAATTATCAATAAAATCTGCATCTACACGTGTAAACTGAATTTTAACATCGCCAGAAGTTTCTAATTTCTGCATTAAATGAGAAATAATTGGAGAATCTAATAACAATACTTCATAACCTTTTGCAGTTGCATCTTGTATATAGCTGTGTTGTGCTTCTTTGTTAGATGCATATAAAATAACGTGATTTCCGTCTTTGTCAGTTTGTGTGTCTTTTGTTTTTTCAATCAACTCATCAAACGTAAAGTACGTATCTGCAACTGTTGGATATAAGGCAAATTTCTTCGCTTTGTCAAAGAATTTATCTTCAGACAACATTCCGTATTCAATAATTACTTTAATATCGTTCCATTTAGTTTCAAAATCTGCTCTGTCTTTTTTGAAAAGAGAAGCTAATTTATCAGCTACTTTTTTAGTAATGTAACCCGATATTTTCTTAACAGCTCCATCTGCTTGTAAACCAGAACGAGAAACGTTTAATGGAATGTCTGGAGAATCAATAACACCTTTTAACATCTGTAAAAAGTCTGGTACAATTCCTTCAACATTATCAGTTACATATACTTGGTTTTGATACAATTGGATTTTGTCCTTTTGCATGTCTAAATTCTGAGATAACTTAGGGAAGAATAAAATTCCTGTTAAGTTAAACGGATAATCTACATTTAAATGAATGTGGAATAAAGACTCTTCAAACTGTGTTGGATACAATTCTCTGTAAAAATTTGTATAATCTTCATCCGATAAATCTGCAGGAGCTTTTGTCCAAGCAGGTTCTGTATTGTTTATAATTGCGTCTACTTCAATTTGCTTGTGAGGTTCCGTAGTTTCTTTACCTTCAGCATCTGTTGTAGTTTTTGGTGTAAAATCTGGATCGTTAACTTGCTTAGTTCCAAATTTAATTGGCACTTGGTTAAAACGATTGTATTTGTTTAATAAACCACCAATTTTACTTTCTTCTAAAAATTCTAAAGAATCTTCTGCAACGTGTAAAATAATTTCGGTTCCTCTGTCAGTTTTGTCGTGTGCTTCTAAAGTAAATTCTGGAGAACCGTCACAAGTCCAATGTGCAGCAGGTTCGTCTTTAAAAGATTTTGTAATTAACTCAACTTTATCAGCAACCATAAAAGCAGAATAAAAACCAAGACCAAAGTGTCCAATAACACCTGTTTCGTTTTTATCATCTTTGTATTTATCTAAAAATTCTTCGGCTCCAGAAAATGCAATTTGGTTGATGTATTTTTCAACTTCATCAGCCGTCATTCCTAAACCTTGATCTTTAATAGTTATGGTTTTAGCCTCTTTGTTAATGCTAATTTCAATTTTTGCATCGCCTAACTCGGTTTTTGCTTCACCAATAGAAATAAGGTGTTTTAATTTTGTAGTTGCATCTGTTCCGTTAGAAATTAACTCACGTAAGAATATTTCGTGATCAGAATACAAGAATTTTTTAATCAGTGGAAAAATATTTTCTACTGATACATTAATATTTCCTTTTGCCATTTTATATGTGTTTTTTTAATTTAGTATTTATGATTAGTGAATAGTCAAAAAAAATACCAAAGGTCATTTTGTGACAAGATGACATAAAAAAAACCACTCTTAAAATAAGAGTGGTTTGATTGATTATTTTAATAAAACTAGTTCTTCATTTTATTATTATTAAAATTAAGTGTTTCTTTATTTTTTACGTATTTCTCTAACCACTGATCTTGTTCCCAAAGCATGTGCATAATAGATTCTTTTGCTCTATATCCATGACTTTCTTTAGGTAGCATTACCAATCTAACAGTTGCTCCTAAGCCTTTTAAAGCATTAAAATAACGCTCGCTTTGTAGCGGATATGTCCCTGAATTATTGTCTGCTACTCCGTGAATTAATAACAATGGGGTTTTCATTTTATCTGCATGCATAAAAGGAGACATGTTATAATAAACATTTGGCGCTTCCCAATAACTACGTTCTTCACTTTGAAAACCAAATGGAGTTAGTGTTCTGTTATAAGCACCACTTCTAGCAATACCTGCGGCAAAAAGATTGGAATGAGATAGTAAATTTGCGGTCATAAATGCACCATAACTATGTCCTCCAACAGCAACTTTATTTCTATCTATATAGCCTAAATTATCAACTGCGTCAATTGCAGCTTTGGCATTACCTACTAATTGTGTGCGAAACTTATCATTAGGCTCATTGGTTCCTTCTCCAACAATTGGGAAAGCAGCATCATCTAAAACAACATATCCTTTTGTAATCCAGTAAATTGGAGAACCCCAATATGGATAGATAAATTCATTTGGATTTGCTGTGCTTTGAGAAGCGCTTGCTTTGTCTTTAAATTCTCTTGGATAAGCCCATAATATCATAGGATATTTTTTCCCTTTTTCATAGTTAAGTGGTAAGTATAGTGTGCCTTCTAAATCTAATCCATCATCACGTTTATAACTAATAACACGTTTGTTTACATCTGTTAAACTTTTAAATGGGTTTTTAAATGCAGTTATAGGTTTAAGGTTTCCATTTTTTAAATTTCGAATATAATAATTAGGATATTCCGTTTGCGATTCAATTCGAACTAATATCTCACCTTTTTTCATATTGATAGCTGAACTCAATGTTTCAAGTTTATCAGTATATTTAGATTGATACAAACGATTATTTTTATTAGTTTTTAAACTGTATTCATCTACAAAAGGAAATTGTCCTTCTTTAGTAAATCCATCACCCATTAAAAAGAGTTTATCGTCTTGTATGTCTAATGTGTACTTACCAAATTTGTTTTTAGTGGTAACAAAATTTCCGGGATCACTGTAAACATCTTGATAACTTCTGTCTGAAATTATTTTAGCTTCGCTGTTAGCATCCGAAGGGTTAAATAAATATGTTTTAGTATTTCTAGTATTCCACCAATAATCGTAAGCAACAGCTATTTTATCATTTCCCCATTGTATTCCTGAGAAACGTTGTTTGGTTTTTAAAATTAATTTTGGATTACTATTAAAAGGCGCATTTAGTTCATAAACAGCGTCTCTATATTTAACTTTAATTTCTGGATCACCACTATCTAAAGCTTCTGCCCAAAATAAGGTTGCAGGTTTGTCTGATCTCCAGTTCATATTACGTTTTCCTTTTCTCGTAGCCATAAAACCTTTTGGTCTTACTTCATCTAAAGAAACTTTATTTACAGTTTTTACAAGATTTGCATTTAAGTCATAAACGCTACTTTCACTAGGAAAACGAGAGTAGGTAACTAAGTAAGAAAACGGACGTTTTATTTTAGTAACCATTACAAAGTTTCCATCTGGAGAAAAACTAATTCCTCTATACATATCCGTTGGTAGAAAATTTTCGACTTTACCATTAATTGATACTTTTTTTATTTCTGAAGATGCTAATTGTTGAAAATTCAATTCATCATTTGGTGTTTTTAATAAATCTTGATAGGTTCTGTTTTGAGCTTTAGAACCATTACTTACCGAAACTGTAGGTCCGTTTGGTATTGCTGTAGCTGTATTTATTAAAGGTTTTCTATTGCTAGGCAATGTTTTAATTAATAGGTGTTTATTGTCTTTAAACCAATTAATAGTGCTTCCCATATTCGCATTAATATTTGCTTCGGTAATTTTAGTTGCATTACCGTTATAAATATTAACAACCCATACTTCTACTCCTGTTTTTGTGGTGTTTAAGCATGCCATCATACTTTGATCAGGTGACCAAGAAAATCCAGACAAGCGAGGGTTTTCTGGTAAATTTGTTACTTGTTTAGCATCTTTACTTCCAGTTTTTTTAACCTTTAAATTTGTGTAGAAAGTGGTTCTACTTCCTATATTGGTAACAGGGTTAATTCTCAATCCCGCCAAACGTAATTCAGTTTCAGAAAGTTCTGCGATAGATTTATATTGATTTCTGTAAAGAAGAACCATGTTTTCACCTTTACTGTCAATTTGTACTCCAGGAGCTAAATCTACATCTGCCAAATCTAAAATTTCTTTAGAAGGCTTTTGATAGGATAAATTTTCTTGAGCAAACGAAAAGCTCGCTAAGAATAAAACGATTAATAGAATTTTTGTCTTCATAAGTATTTGGTTTTCATTAAGTTGGTTTTAGTGAAGATAAAGATAATGAAAAAGAATACGTTTCTATAATATTCTTGTAAAATGAAATGTTAATGTTTTTAAACTAAAGTATATAATATTATAACTTATATTAAAGAAAGACTTTTGTTAAGATGATATATTCTCACTTATTTTTTAGCTAATTTTAGCATCAAGTAATTATTTTTGATTTATGGCAGATTTAGAGTACGATTATGTAATTATTGGAAGTGGTTTTGGAGGTTCCGTTAGCGCATTGCGTTTGTCTGAAAAAGGATATAAAGTATTGGTTATAGAAAAAGGAAAATGGTTTGGAGAAAAAGATTTTCCGAAGACCAACTGGAACCTAAAAAAATGGATGTGGAATCCCAGATTTGGATTACACGGAATTTTTAAAATGACATTTTTAAATCACGTTACAGTGCTTTCTGGCGTTGGTGTTGGCGGCGGTTCTTTAACCTATGCAAACACATTACCAGTTCCAAAAGAAGATTTTTTTAAAACAGGAAGTTGGGCAAATTTAAATTCGTGGCAAGAAACCTTAGAGCCGTTTTATAAAACTGCTCATAAAATGTTAGGTGCAGCTGTAAATCCAAAATTGCACGATGCCGATTTACTGATAAAAGATATTGCGAAAGACTTAGGAAAAGAAAAAGATTTTGAGCCTACAAAAGTGGCTGTCTTTTTTGGAGAACCTGGTAAAAAAGTAGCAGATCCTTATTTTGATGGAAAAGGTCCAGATAGAAAAGGCTGCATTCATTGTGGCGCTTGTATGACGGGTTGTAGATACAATTCTAAAAACACTTTAGATAAAAATTACTTGCATTTAGCACAGCAATTAGGCGCTAAAATAATTGCCGAAAAAGAAGTTTTTAATGTAGAAGCGTTAGATAAAAACGATACTTCTAAAGGTTATACTGTAAATTACAAAGCCAGTATTGGAAGAAAGAAGAAAGAAAGTGTAACGGCAAAAGGCGTTATTTTTTCTGGCGGTGTTATGGGAACAATTCCGTTGTTGTTAAAATTAAAAGACACTTCTTTGAAAAATTTATCCGACTTTGTTGGAAAAGATATTAGAACTAATAACGAATCATTATTATCGGTTACATCAACCAAAAACGATGGAAAAGATTATTCTAAAGGAATAGCCATTGGTTCTATTTTACATACAGATAAAAATAGCCATTTAGAGCCTGTTAGATACGGAAAAGGTTCTGGTTTTTCAAGAGTATTAACAATGCCAACTGTAAAAAGCAAGTTTGCTATATTTAGAATATTAGGAATGTTTAGGTTGCTTTTTATTGCACCAATTAGACTTCTTAAAACAATTTTTGCTAAAAATTACGCACAAAGAACTACGTTGTTATTGTTTATGCAAACTTTAGATAGCACGTTGCAAATTAAAAAAGGACGTTTTACAAAGATGAAAACGCTCACACAAAAAGGAGGGAAGCCAGAAGCTTTTATTCCGGAAGCAATTTCATTAGCAAATACTTTGGGCAAGAAAGTAAACGGAATTCCATATTCTAGTTTTACAGATGTTTTATTAGGAACTACAACAACTGCGCACATTTTAGGTGGGGCAGTTATGGGAAAAGATAAAAATTCAGGCGTTATTGATAATGAATGTAAGGTTTTCGGATATAAAAATATGATGGTTTGTGATGGTTCTATGATTTCTGCAAATCCAGGTGTAAATCCGTCGTTGTCTATAACGGCAATTTCGGAATATGCAATGAGTAAAATTCCTGAGAAAAAATTATAAACCTCATGCTAGTTTTGCAGCCATTTTTTCTTAGAATGAAATAAGTAATTTTAGATTTCTCTAATTTTGTGCGAATTGTTTAAAAAACGTACTTTTACACCCTTAAATATTACAAACAGCTAAATAAACACCAACAAAAAATATGTATACTTCAAAAATAACAGGTTTAGGTTATTACGTTCCAGAAAACGTGGTAACTAATGACGATTTAAAACAATGGATGGATACGTCTGATGAATGGATTCAAGAACGTACCGGAATTAAAGAACGTCGTTGGATAGACCCAAAAACCGAAGATACAACTGCCGTAATGGGAGCAAAAGCTGCTAGAATTGCCATTGAACGCGCAGGTTTAACCAAAGACGATATAGATTTTATTGTATTTGCAACCTTAAGTCCAGATATGTATTTTCCTGGAGGTGGCGTTCAAGTACAAGAAATGTTAGACATGCCAACAATTGGTGCCTTAGATGTGCGTAACCAATGTTCTGGTTTTATTTACTCAATGTCTGTTGCAGATCAGTTTATAAAAACCGGAATGTATAAAAACATTTTAGTAATTGGTGCAGAAAATCATTCTGGTGGTTTAGAACGTTCTACACGTGGTAGAGGTGTTACTGTAATTTTTGGAGATGGAGCAGGAGCAGCAGTTCTTTCTCGTTCAGAAGATGCAAGTAGAGGTATTTTATCTTCTCATTTACATTCGGAAGGAAAACACGCTACGAAATTAGTTTTAGAAGGACCTTCTACACAACGTTGGGTACCAGAAATTTTAGAAAAGAACGATCCAGAAGATCAAACGTATTTTCCTTATATGGACGGACAATTTGTATTTAAACATGCAATTACCCGTTTTTCTGAAGCAATAAACGAAGGTTTAGAAGCTAACAATTTACAGAAAGAAGATATAGATATGTTAATACCGCACCAAGCAAATTTACGTATCGCGCAATTTATACAGAAGAAGTTTCAGTTACCAAACGACAAAGTATATAACAACATTATGAAATACGGTAACACAACCGCAGCCTCTGTAATTATTGCATTAACAGAAGCTTGGGAAAAAGGTAAAATTAAAGACAACGATTTAGTGGTCTTAGCTGCTTTTGGTAGTGGTTTTACTTGGGGTTCTGTTATTATTAAATGGTAAGAATTTATTAGCAAAGTATATAAATTTAAAAAACCGAAACTATTTAGTTTCGGTTTTTTTAATGGTTTCAAAGGAATTTATCTTGGTCCCATAAATCGATCTCCATTGAAATGAATCATATGACTTGGCATTTCACAAATCCAAATTTCAGTTTCCCAAGCAATTTTACTCGACCATTTTTTAAATTCTTTAAAGTCGGGAAAAGCTGTGACATAAATTTTTCCTGCATCACATTTTTCCAACAATTGCTCTAATTCAACAATTCTTTTTGGAGAAACGGGTCCGTGAGAAGTAACAGCCTCAATTAAAAATAGCCAGTTTTTCTCTCTGTCGTACAAAACAACATCAGGTAATTTACTATGTTCGTCGATTGGGATTCCAATTTCAGACATAGTTTTATTATCTGAATATAAATCTTTCTGTTCTGTATCTCCTAAATATAAGAGTTCACTATTTTCTGCAAATTCTGGTCGGAATTGTTCGACAATTGCAGCTTGAACTTCATTATGTTTTCCAGAAGACAAAGAAAGTATCTTACCACTTGGTAATTTTACAGGAACTCTAACTACTTCTCTTTTTTTAGCATATGCTTTTGCTAAATTTCCAATAGAATTTCTGAAATTTTTGGCATTAGAATCCCACTTTTTTGTACCAAAAGTTTGAATTACTTTTAATGCTTCTTTTGAAATTGCATAATGTGCTCTTGGACTGTTTACTGGCAAATTAGGAATATCTGGATTATAGTCTGCAACTCTAGCTTGCTCAAATTGATGTAAAACATTTCTACGAACAGCTTCTCTAGTGTTTGCTGCATAATCTTTGTTATAAACTTCAGAGAAAAATTTCATTATTCCTTTACTTACTCCTAAACTTATTTTTTTAGAATTCTTCCAATTGTCTTTTTCAGAAATATCACATAATGCTAACAAAGTTAAAGCAGACAGTTCATTTTGTTGTTGTTTAGGTAATCCTAAATCTTTTAGAATTACTTGTGCTTCTTCAATTTTAGTCATTTATTAGTTCAATATTTTCTGTAAGCCATTGGCTTGTAATTTTATTAATAGTTTCTTCTGAATAATCGTTTTTTTCAATAAGTTGATTTCCAACTTTTCTAATTGTTTCGATAGGAGGAAAGGGCATTAATCTTATTTCTGTAGCACTAACATTTACATTCCCATTAAAAGTTCTGAAATAGGTGTCGAAAACGTTAGAGTTTAAAAGTGCAGCTATTCCAATAGCTTCATTTTCTTGTAATTCTCCTTCTAAATTATAAATGTAATTTAACTTATTTTCAACGCCAATTAATTTGTTTTTGTTGTAGTGAGAAAAATATGGAGCAGCAATTAAGCGACTTTTATCATCTTTAGAACTGAAACGTCTTAAAAAAACGTAGTTTTTGTTAGGTAATAATAATTTTTCTGACTTTTCTGTCATATTTATATATTGACTTTTCTTTGGAATGAAATTTGGCCAATTAATAGACATTTTAGTTACATTGTGTAACCAATACAAAGGAGTTAGAAATATTGTAGTGTTTTGATAAGTTTCAAATAAAAGGTCTCTTGAACGAAAAGAAACTACTCGGCCAGTTGATATTTGAATATTAAAATCTATTAAATTATTTTTCCAAGACTTAAATAATTGCATTACATTTTCTTCATAGTTTGTAGTTGGAAGATGTAAGATTTTTGCTTTTGATTTAAGGTCAATAATTTCTGAAATGTGATATTCTTTTAATTTAGATTCTTGTAAATCTTTTAATCCTTCTGATGTTGAAATAGTGACATTTTCTGAATTATTTTTATTTCCTTTTAAAATCAATAATTCTTGTAAAACACTATCTCTATCAAAAGTTTTACTTCTTGATTTAAAAAGATGAACGAAATTTAGGTTTATTTGGCTAAAAAAATAATCTCTAAAAGAATTAAAATATTGACCAGAAGCGAAGCTTCTTGGTACAATAAAAATTAATTCTCCATCTTTTTTTAGCAGATTAACAGAAACTGCCATAAAAAATGAATAAATATTTGATTGTCCTTTAACTAAATTTTGAAAAAGTTCAACTCTTTTATCGCCCTTTGAAAGTTTAAAATATGGAGGATTAGATATTATGTAATCAAATGATTCTTTGTGTTTTTTCAAAGAAATAGACATATCTTCTATAAAATCACTAGCTAAAAGTGTGTACTTAAATTTTACATTTTTCTCTTTAAGCCATTTTTTTAAATTTTGTAAAGATTGTTCTGTATAAGGAAAAAGTTTTATATCACTTTCATAAGCAACTAATTCAATTGAATTAAGTCCAAATTCAACAATTTTTTCAATTAAAGAACAAGTTAAAATAGCTGTTCCACAACCTGGGTCTAAAATTGTAATATTTTTAGAAGTTGGTTTAGATGCAATACTTCCCATAAAATTTGAAATTTTAGTAGGAGTAAAAAATTGACCTTTAACTTTCTTGTGTTCTTTAGAAACAGTAGAAGCATATTCAACACCAAGTAAGTCCGCAAATTGACTTGGTAAAGTGTTCAGATTATTTTCTATTTCTATTTTTGTTTGCATTCTTCAAAGTTACGAAATTCAGTTTTAGCTTTGAGAAAAATAACTTTAAAGCTCTTAGGTGATTTATTTAAATAATTTGAATAGCAATATAAACTCAATTTCTACAAAACGCCACCACTTCCTTCGGTTTCGTTTTTCTCTCTTTCTTTTCGTGCTCTAGATTTAAATTTGTTGCTTCCAAAATTGTAGGTAAAACCTAAGTAGGCAGTTCTAAATTCTGTTTTAAAATAACCAGTTTGTGCAAATGGGTTTGTTGAGGTAAAGCTAACATTAAGGTTGTTAAAAATATCGGTTCCGTTTAAGGTAATTGCGCCTTTGTCTTTTAAAACAGATAATTTTGCACCCGCATTAAACGTATAATAAGAATCTACGTTAAATTGTACGGTTTTGTTTTTACCCACATAAGTTCCAGAAAACTGAAAAAATAATTTTTTAGTTGCCTTAAAACTATTGCTCATTTGTGCAATAAATAGCGTGTTTTTTACCGTGACGTTTTGGTTGTTTACCAAACCATTTCTATCTTGTAGGTACATGTTAAATGCTGGGCTAAAAGTCCACCATTTTTTAGGTTTTAAACTTGCGTAGGCTTCAAAACCATAACTGTCAGATTTATTATAGTTTTCATAAGACATAAGCTGTCTGTCTATATTATTGGCATCAATAGTTATGTTTCTACCAATTTGGTCAGAAACACGTCTAAAAAAGGTTCCAAAATATAAATAACCTGTTTTTATATTTCTGGTGTAGTTTAGTTCAAAAGAATTGGTAAACTGTGGTGTTAATTGTTGGTTTCCGGTAGATATTGTTAATGGAGAAGTCCATTCTTGTATTGGCGAAACTTGCTCAATAGAAGGTCGGTCTACTCTTCGGCTATAACTTAGTTGAAATTCGTTTGTATCATCAGGAAAATACGTTAAAAAAGCAGATGGATACACGCTAAAAATTTCATCTTTATAAGGAGCCGTTAAACCTTGTTGTGTGTTGCTAAAAATACCTTCCACATTAAACTGCTCAAAACGAAAACCTGCTTGTAAAGAGAATTTATCAAAATCTTTGTTGTAATTTACATAGGCAGAATAGATTTCTCTGTCGTACGTAAAATTGGTGTTTCCTCTTGCTGTTGTTGCTGGTGTTCCGCCAGTTTCAACTTCTTGGTCGGTTACAATATTGTTAAACGTTTTTTGCGTGTTAGATTCTAAACCGAATTCTAATTTTTCAGTATCAGAAAAAGGTTTTGTATAATCTAAATTGATGAGCCAAGAATCGGTATTATTGGTAATATTATTGGTGTAATTGTACAATTTAGAACTTGGATTTATCAATTCTCTGTTTGTATCTATTTCCGGACTTTTAGTTTGTGTAAAATTGGCTTCCAATTCTAAAGATTGTCCCAAAGTGTCTAAAACTATTTTATAGTCTGCATTGTAGGTGCTTTCCGAAATGTCAAACTCAGCAAGGTTTGGAGTGTGTAAAATTAAGTTGTTGTTTTCTACTGTTTGTGTGTTGGTTGTAAAATCGGTTTTGCTTAAATTTTGCGTTGTATAAATTGAAAACGTATTGTTATCGTTTAAATAGATATCTGTACCAACTTTTATAACTTGGTTTGTACTATTATCTAAGAAATCCATTTGTTGATGTAAATCTTTATCGGTTCTAGAAAGCTCGTTTAAAGTTTCATATTTTCCCCAATCTAGATTGTAATTTCCGTAGAAATTAAATTTTCCTGTTCTATAATTAAGATTAATTGCGCCAGTTGGTCTGGTGTTTTCTCCTTGTGTTACACCAAGTGTTAGAGAACCATTAAAACCTATTTGTGTGTTCTTTTTTAAGATGATGTTTATAATTCCACTCATGCCTTCAGGATTGTATTTTGCCGAAGGATTGGTAATTAATTCAACACTTTTTATGGATGAAGATGGAATTTGTTTTAAAATCTGAGAAGACGATAAATTAGACGGTTTTCCATCAACCAAAACACGCACATTTTCATTTCCACGAAGTGAAACAGAACCCGATTGTAAGTTTACACTCACAGAAGGAATATTTTGCATCATTTGCAACGCATTGGTTCCTGCGGCAGATAAATCTTTACCAACATTAACCACTCGTCTGTCTATTTTTTGAGTAATAGAAGTGGTTTCAGCTTGTATTTCAACTTCATTTAAAAGTGTAGCATCTTCTTGTAAAGAAAGTGTACCTAAATTGAGTTGTGAGTTTTCTGGTGTAAAATCTACTTGTTTTAGTATGGTTTTATAACCAATAAACTGAATTTCGATTTTAGTTTTTCCCAACGGAAGTTTGTCAACCAAAAATTGACCTTTTTCGTTAGAAATGGTTCCATTTATAATAGAATCTTGAACATTTTTACAAATAATGTTCACATACGGTAATGCTTTTTTAGTATCATAATCTATAACATTCCCAGAAACAGAAGCCTCTTGAGAAAATAAATTAAGCGTACTAAAAAAAAGCAGAATTAGAGGGAGCTTTTTCATACTAGCTAGCAATTGATTAGCGAGTAAAAGTACTAAAAAAATATAATAAATAATAAAACCACAATTTGAAATTCAAATTGTGGTTTTATTTTAAACAGATATTCTAAATGATGTTAAAAACCACCAGAATTTTGTTTTTCATTATCGTCTCTTTGACGTCTTTGTTTCGCTTTGTTTTTTCCTGATCCAAAACGGTAGTTAAAACTTAGGTTTGCACTGTGGCTTTCCCAGTTAAATTGTCCGTTTTGTGTATAAGGTCTTGTAGAAGTGAAGCCAAATTTCATTCCGCTAAAAATATCATTAACTCTAAAGCCAATAGTTCCTTTTCCTTTTAAAACGTTTAAACTTGCTCCGGCATTTATCATCCACATTTCTTTCACTTTCCACTGAATATCTTCTCCAGGACCACGATACATGGCAAATAATTGGAACCTTAAGTTTTTGGTTGCTGTAAAGTTATTACTAACTCTTGCATTAAAAGTTTGGTTTGTTACTTCAATTCTTTGAGAATTTGGGTCGCTTAAATCTGCTGTTCCAAATTGTTTTTGCGAATAAAAATCCATACTAGAATTTAAACGCCACCAGTTGTTTACTTTGTAGTTTGCAGAAAATTCAAGTCCGTAAGAACTAGTATCGTCAAAATTTGCAAAAGATAATATTTGTCTTACTTCATTTGGATCTGTTGGATCTTTATAAGTTACACGAGAAATATTGTCTGAAATTTCTCTATAAAAAGTTCCAAAGGTTAATGAACCGTTTTTAATTTTACGTGTATAGTTTATTTCGTAAGAATCGGTAAACTGAGGATTCAAATCTTTATTTCCGATTGATGTAATTAATGGAGTACTCCATTGTCTAATTGGATTTACTTGTCCAATTCCAGGTCTATCAACTCTTTTACTATAACTAAATTGAAATTGATTTTTATCAGAAGGATTATACGTGAAAAAAGCAGATGGATAAACAGAGAAAATATCATCAGTAACATTTGCAGGTGTTTCGTTTTCTAAATTAAAGTTTCCTTCAATACTATATTGTTCTAAACGAGCACCTAATTGCATGGTTACTTTTCCGAAGTTATGACCGTAATTTACATAACCAGAATAAATTTTTCTATCGTAATTAAAAGAAGAGTTTCCTATTCTTTCTGTTCCTGTAATTTGTGGATTTCCGTTAACATCATACACAATTTCTCCATTAGTATCTCTTAAATACGTGTATTCTTCTTGGTCTGTAACATTAATATTTTCGGTATTGTTAACTCTATATTCTAAACCAACTTCTAACTTTCCTTTTTCAGAAATAGGATTTGTATAATCAATATTAATTAACGTGTTATCTCTATCGTTTTTAATGCTATTTTCATAATTTAATAACTTAGTATTTGGGTTAATTAAATCTTGATTTATAGAGTTCTCAGGAGAATCTGAATTAGAAAAAGTAGTTTCAAATTCTAAATTATGGCCTTCTTTGTCAAAATCTATTTTATAATTTAGGTTGTAAGCACTAGAAGTTCCGTCAATTTTTTGTGTGTTTGGGGCATCTGAAGTTGCAACATTATTCTCAAAAACTCTAGCTCTAGAAGTTCCTCCGTTTATAAACCAGTTTTGAGTGGTGTAAAATGATAAGGTATTTTTATCATTGATATAAATATCTGCTCCAATTTTAGCTAAATGAGACGTGTTTTCGTTTACACCTCTAAAGTTTTGACGGTTATTGTTTTCTGGTCTAATAATATCTCCGTAATTTAAATTATCTCCAGTATTGAAACCGTAATTTCCAAAGAAATTTACTTTTCCTGTTTTATAATTCATATTGGTAGAACCGTTAAAACGAGTATAATGACCAGTTGTAACACCTGTATTTATAGATCCGTTAAAACCCATATTTGCGTTCTTGTTCAGAATTATATTTATAATTCCGCTCATTCCTTCTGGATTGTATTTTGCTGAAGGATTTGTAATTAATTCAATACTTTTTATAGAAGAAGAAGGTATTTGTTTTAACATTTGAGCAGCGCTCATATTAGTTGGTTTTCCATCTACAAGTACACGTACATTTTCATTTCCACGTAAACTAATGTTACCTGTTTGGCTATCTACACTTACAGATTGTACATTGTTTAGTAATTCTGATGCAGTTGTACCTGCGGAAGTTAAATCTTTACCAACATTAATAACTTTTCTGTCTACTTTTTGCACAACTGTTGAGGTTTCTGCACGAACAACAACTTCATCTAAAGTTGTAGCATCTTCAATTAAAGAAATGGTTCCTAGAGCAATACTTTTCTTTTTTGAAGTGATATTTATTTTCTTGGTAATCGTTTTATATCCTATAAATTGAATTTCAACTAAACTGCTTCCTCTTGGAATATCTTTAATTTTAAAAATTCCGTTATCATCTGTAATACCTCCAGTAAGAACTTTGTTTTCAGTATCTCTAATAATAATGTTTACATACGGTAAAGCTTCTTTTGTGGTGTTGTCTATTACTTTACCAGAAATTATACCTGGTTTTGGTAATTTGTCTTTAGCTAATTGAGCAAAGGAATTTGCTGTTACGGTTAGTAATAAAAACAGTAGTATTTTTTTCATTGAATTTAGTTTATTTGTGTTTTATTGATGCTATATAGACGAGGCAATTTGTATTTTTGTTACTATCTTTAACACTGTTTAACGTAATATTAACAAATGAAAAATGTAACACTAGTTCTAGGAGCTTCTTTAAAAACGGAACGCTATTCTAATAAGGCAATTAAGAAATTAATAGCACATAATCATGTGGTAGAAGCTATTGGTTTAAGAGAAGGTGAAGTAAATGGAGTTCATATAAATAAAGAGAAAATTGAGTTTTCTACAATAGATACGGTAACATTATATTTAAACCCAACTAGGCAAGAAGAATATTATAATTATATAATAAGTTTAGCGCCAAGACGTGTTATTTTTAATCCTGGAACAGAAAATTTCGAGTTTATGAAACTGTTGAAAGAAAATAAAATTGAAAGTGAAGTTGCTTGTACTTTGGTGTTGTTAGCTACTAATCAATATTGATATAAGTTTGTCATTCCTGCGAAGGCAGGAATCTATTATTTAAGATTTTACGGATGGCCTGCCTACGCAGGAATAAAAAATCATAAAATTGTGTTGGGAACTACTTTAAACAGTAAAACTTTTACCAGCTTCTGCATTTTCTACAGTTGGAAAAACTGCTTCCGCTTCGGTTTTAAAATCTACAATATTTGGGTATCTACTAGAATAATGCCCAACAATTAATTTACCAACTTCAGCATCTCTAGCAATAATACCTGCTTGTTTTGCGGTTGAGTGTTTTGTTTTTTCGCACAAATCTTCACGGTCATTTAAAAAAGTAGCTTCGTGGTATAATAAATCTACATTTTTAATAATTGGAATAATATCAGGCTTATACATAGTGTCGCTACAATAAGCATAACTCTTTGGCTTTTCTGGTGCCGAAGTTAACATGGAATTTGGTAAAACTTCACCTGTAGATAAGGTAAAATCTCTACCAGCTTTTATATTATTGTAATCGCAAGTTTCAATTTCTTTGTAGGTTTTAACTACATCAATATTTAAACCTCTGGGTTTTGGTTTTTCTTTAAAAAGAAATCCATTTGTATAAACTCTATGCGTTAAAGGGATTGTTGTTACGCTCACTTTATCATCTTCAAAAATAAGTTCGCTTTCTGTAGAAGTTAACTCATGAAAAATTAACTGATAACTTGTCCAAGATTTTGATAGTTTTAACTGTAAAACCGTTACTTCTTTAATGCCTTTTGGGCCATAAACGTGTAAATCTTTTTCTCTACCAAGAATTCCGAAAGTGCTAATTAAGCCAATTAGCCCAAAGAAATGATCTCCGTGTAAATGAGAAATAAAAATATGATTAATTTTAGAAAAACCAACTTTATATTTTCGCATTTGGCGTTGTGTACCTTCACCACAATCAATAATAAAATGACTGTTGTTAATTTCTAAATGTTGCGATGTTGGATGCGCATTAATACGAGGTGTTGCAGAATGGCAACCTAAAATGGTGAGTTTTAAACTCATTTTATAACAAAGCGTTTAGAGTGTGTTTTGTTTACAGTTTGAATAGCATAAATGTACATGCCCGATTTTAAATCGTTTTTTTGAAAAGGAATAGTATTTCTACCTTCTTTAACCTTAATTACTTTATTGTAAACCGTTTTTCCTAAAACATTTTTCACAATAAAAAAGGCTTCTTGTGGTTGGTTTGCTTCAAAAGAAATTGTTGTTGAATTTACAAATGGATTAGGCGAAGTAACTAACTTGTCAATAGTTTTTTCTTGCGAAAAAGCCATAACAGAAATCAGTAAGAATAGTATTAAAAGTAATTTTTTCACCATGCATTATTTGTTAAAAAGGCATTTAATTAAAAGCCTAAATCACGTTGAATTTCTTCCATTTCAAAAACATCTATTGCTTCAACCAAGGTTGGTACAATGTTAAACGATTCTGGAAATTTATCAACATCAATATTTTCTTTAATGACTACAAAACTTGTGCCATTTTGTTGATGTTGTTCAGCGTATTTCAAAAATACAAAAAGTTCATCTTCTGTAGTGTTAAGACTGTCAGAAAGTTGAATAATTAGGTGTTTTTCTTTTAAATTGGTGTGTTTTTCTTCAAAAATGGCTAAAAATTCAGTGAAATTTAACTTTTCTGAAGATATTAGTGTGTAGTTTTCTTTTTGCTCAATTTGCATGTACTATCTTTTAATCTGTTGCGCCAATAAATAAATAACTGCCATTCTTACGGCAACTCCGTTTTCAACTTGATTTAATATGATTGATTGGTCAGAATCTGCAACGTCACTTGTAATTTCTACACCACGGTTTATTGGTCCTGGATGCATTATTACAATTTTCTTGCCAAGGTTGTCTAATATTTCTTGGTTAATTCCAAACAGCTGCGTGTATTCTCTGGTAGAAGGGAAGTAGTTAATTGCCATTCGTTCGTTTTGTACACGTAATACATTGGCAACATCACACCATTCTAATGCTTTTTTAAGATTGGTTTCAACTTCTACACCTAAACTTGTAATGTGTTTAGGAATTAACGTTGTTGGTCCACAAACTTTAACTTTTGCACCTTGTAATTGCAACGCAAAAATATTTGATAATGCTACACGAGAATGTAAAACATCACCAACAATTACTATTTTCTTTCCTTTTACAGAACCTAGTTTTTCTCTTATTGAATACGAATCTAATAAAGCTTGGGTTGGATGTTCGTGTGTTCCGTCTCCAGCATTTATAATTTTTGCGTCTACATGTTTAGATAAAAAGACTCCTGCACCAACATTAGGATGTCGCATAACAACAATATCTACTTTCATAGCAAGTATGTTGTTAACGGTATCAATTAAAGTTTCTCCTTTTTTTACGGAAGACTGACTTGCTGAAAAGTTAATTACATCTGCCGATAAACGTTTTTCTGCCAATTCAAAAGATAATTTTGTTCTTGTTGAATTTTCAAAAAATAAGTTGGCAATGGTAATATCTCTAAGTGAAGGTACTTTTTTAATGGGTCTATTGATAACTGCTTTAAAATGATCGGCAGTTTTAAAAATGAGATCAATATCTTGTTTGTTAAGATATTTTATTCCAAGTAAATGTTCTGTGCTTAAACTCATTTTATTGTTTTTTCACTAAATAAACAGCGTCTTTTTTGTGCTCTTCTTGCCAATTTACAACTACTTTTTCTTCGTTTATGGCATCAACTTGTCTTCCTCTGTAATTAGGCTGAATTGGTAAATGACGACTAAAACGCCTGTCAATTAAAACTAAAAGCTCTATGTTTTCTGGTCTTCCGTAAGATTGTATTGCAGTTAATGCAGATCGTACACTTCTTCCAGAATACAAAACATCATCTATAATTACCACTTTTTTACCTTCAATTAAAAAGTCTATTTGTGTGCTTTCTGCTTCTAAAGGTTCGTCTCTTCTTCTAAAATCGTCTCTGTAAAATGTAATATCCAATAAACCTAGTTGTAGGTTTTTAATTTGATAGTCTTCTTCTAACAATTTAGCCAATCTTTTTGCTAAAAAGCTTCCACGTGGTTGTAAACCAATTAATACAGTATCAGAAAAATTATTGTGATTTTCGATTAGCTGACATGCCAATCGATGCAGAATGATATCAATTTCTTTAGAAGTAAGTAGTGTTTTTCTGCTCATATAAGCTATCAGTTTAGGCTAATAGTTCTAAATAACAAAGTTAAGATTTAAAGTTTAAAGCGCAAAGGGTTATGTTGGAAAGTTGAATAGTTGGAAGTGAGAAGCAGGAAGTTGGAAGGTTTGTCATTCCTGCGAAGGCAGGAATCTATACTTGCGCTTGTTTGGATTCCTGCCTACGCAGGAATGACAGATGTTCGCAAACAAGTTTAGCCGCGATTGAAGCGGCATCCTTTTTACTGTAAAAATAAATAAGCGTAATTGCGAGGAACGAAGCAATCTGTTTCTAATTATGAGATTGCCACAGTTTACAAAAAAGTAAACTTCGCAATAATAGCAGTAAAAAGATACAGCGGAAAGCGGGAAATAGCTACTAAAAACCTAATAAGGTTGCTTTATCTTAAGAATGATGTATCTTTGCAGACTTTTAGAAAACACTAGAAATTATGACCGAATTTATTAGAAAAATAATTCCGAATGCAAAAGATGATGTTTTAGCAGGAATTACGGTTTCGTTAGCTATGATTCCAGAAGTTGTGGCGTTTGCGTTTGTAGCGCAAATTGATCCGTTAATGGCGCTTTCTGGAGCTTTTATTATTGGTTTAATTACCGCAATTTTTGGTGGAAGACCTGGTTTAATTTCAGGAGCAGCCGGAGCTGTAGCGGTTATTTTTGTTAGCATGATTGCTGATGGACATACAAAAGGAATGTTGTTTGATGCGCCTATAGAAAACATGGGTTTTTTCTATCTAATGGCGTGTGTGGTGTTAATGGGAATTATTCAAATTTTTGCAGGTGTTTTTAAACTAGGACGTTTTGTGCGATTAATTCCGCATTCTGTAATGATGGGATTTGTTAACGGTTTATCGATTGTGATTTTTATTGCGCAGGTTAAGATGTTCTCTCATAAGTCATTACAAGTTTCTAAAGAAGGTGTAAAGGAGTATGTAAGTACGTATATGCAAGGTTCTGAATTGTATATTATGATTGGTTTGGTTTTACTAACTATGGCAATTATTTGGGGTTTACCAAAAATCACTAAAAAATTACCTGCTGCATTAACAGCTATTTTAGCTACAAGCCTTATTGTTATTGGTTTTAATATGGATGTTTCTACGGTTGGTTCTTATATTATTGAAGGTGGAGGAACGGGTTTAAAAGGCGAATTTCCTACACCAAATATGGATTTATGGAAAAACTTACCTTTTAATTTAGATACGTTAAAGTTTATTGCTTTACCTGCATTTTTAGCGGCTTCGGTTGGTTTAATTGAATCGTTAATGACCATGAACCTTGTTGATGAATTAACAGATACAAGAGGAAATGGAAATAGAGAATGTGTTGCACAAGGAGCTGGAAATATTGTTTCTGGTTTGTTTGGTGGAACTGGAGGTTGTGGAATGATTGGACAAACGGTTATTAATGTAAATGCTGGCGGACGTGGGCGTTTGTCGGGAATAATGATGGCAGTTACTTTATTGTCTTTTATCTTATTTGCTGATAAATTAATTGAAATGGTGCCAATTGCAGCTTTAGTTGGGGTAATGTTTATGATGGTTATCGAAACGTTTGCATGGTCTAGTTTTAGGATTTTTAAGAAAATACCAATGTCGGACGCTATTGTATTGGTTACAGTTTCTTTAGTAACAGTATTTGTAGATTTAGCAGTTGCAGTTTTTGTTGGTGTTATTATTTCTGCCTTAGTTTTTGCTTGGGAAAGTGCTAAGAAAATTAGAGCTAGAAAACGTATTAAAGAAGACGGAACCAAAGTATACGAAATTTGGGGACCTTTATTCTTTGGAAGTATTCAAGCGTTTAATGATAAATTTGATGCTAAAAACGATCCTAAAAGCATAGAAATTGATTTTGTTGAAGCACGTGTTTCTGATCATTCTGCAATAGAAGCAATTTTTAATCTGGTTGAAAAATACCAAGGAGAAGGAAAAACAATAAAATTAAAACACTTAAGCGAAGATTGTAAAGTGTTGTTATATAAAGCGAGCGATAAATTTCACGATGTAATTGTGGAAGATGTAGACGATCCTCGTTATCATTTAGCGGCAAACCCAGAGGATTTTCCGAAGCCTTTAGGTGAATATAATTTTTAGATTTAAAAATAAAATATATAGAAAAAGCAAACTGAAAAGTTTGCTTTTTTTGTGCGTTATTTTAACAAATCATCAACAAACGAGTTTGTCCGTTTTTTTCTTTTGGCGCTCTATGAAGACAAGGAAGCACTTTACTTTCTGGATGATCAACTGCTAATTTCCACAGATTACCAAGACCTAAATTAATAGGAACTGCATCTGGTTTTGCTTGGTAGTGTAAGTCAAAGAAATACTCCGTTAAAAAAGATTCAAATCCGTCTTTGTTTCCATCGTACAATTCTTTGAGTTTATTGCGTATTTCTGGAATGAGTATTTTTTGTGTTGCTTGTGCGTTTGGTACAATATCGCTTGATTCTCCATGATACGTACATAAAAAAGTATCAGTTGGTATTGGAGAGCGATCTACATGAAAAGAATACACATCAGTTGAAAAAAACGAAAGTGTATCATCTCTCTCATAACATTTTATTAGATTCAGCACCGGAGATGCTCCATGATTTTTTAAAACCTCCATATCATTTAAAAGAATTTCGCGTGCTAATTTTCCTTGTTCGCTTAATTGAATTTCTCTGAGTTCTTCAAGGTTAATTTCTCTTATATCTTCATTTAAAGTTAGCTTTTTAACTATTTCAGAAAAATCTCCAACTAATTTACGAGACCAACAAATTGCATTAGTCTCTCCTTGAAAAGGAGTAGCAATAAGGTCTTTAAAATTAGAAACGTTTTTAATTTGATTCTCAAGTATCATAATAGTTTATAACTTTAAGGCTGAATTAAGTTTTGGGTAAATGAAGTGTGTTTGAAGTTGGTGAGTTGAACAACGTTATTTGCTGTATAGTTTTTCAATCTTTGAGTAATTTCCGTTCACAAAATATTCAAGATATTTTATTGAATCTTCAAGATTTAATGACTAAAAGTCATCAACAACCATTCTTTCTTTTTCTCCTAATAAACCAAATAAAATTTTCATTTTTTTTGGTCTATTGTACCATAAAAGAGAATTTTAATTTTTTGTTTTTATCATAAGTAGCTGTCAAACAAAAGCTTATTCCGTTTTTAATATTTGTAAATTCCAAAGAAGGACTATATTGTACGTTCTCCTGATTTAAGCTATCTGAAAACTCTAATTTCTCAATCCAAGAATGGTTTTTAGCAATTTACAAAACTATTTTTTCCGAAATTGGGTCATTTCTATATTCAATATCTTCTTTTTCAGGATGAAAAACTGAGTATTTAAAAGATGTTTTTTATTTACAATTAATTAATTCAGATTTATTTTAGGTAAAAGTTTTTATAATTTTTCAATTATTTTATTTATTAACTCAGTTGTTGAATCATAATTTGTTTCATTTTCTTTAGCTAATTCTATGGCTTCTTTAGCTTTCTTTAAAGCTTCTGTATACTTTCCTGTTTTAAACAATAATGCCGCATGAGTATCTATATTATGATAATTTCTATCTAATTCAATTGAACGAATAATCCATTTTATAGCCTCTTCTAATTTGGTTATCGAATTTTCAGATTCATAATAACTCCAAGCTAAACTATTTAAATCTTTTGTACTGTTCCAGATAAATTTTACGTCATCTATGCGGCCTGTTTCAATAAATCTATAAGGATACACTTTAAAATTTATTAGCGCATCATTTATTTTTCCGTTTTCCAAGTATAGTATTAGTGGAGCTGAAGATACATTGAAAACATTATCAAATCCTTTTTTGTCACTTCCAATATTACCGTGAAAATTCAAAGATTTGTTCCATTTCAAATGATAACCTTTGTCTAGTGCTTCAGCTAAACTGTTTTTACTATCAACGTTTATTGTAATAATATTCATCATTGATGTATCACATTCATTGTAACGTTTTATCAATTCTATGCAAGGTGGGCACCATTTACCACTCCAAGTTATAACTAATGTTGGTAAATCTTCATCAATATTGTATTCAGAATATATTTCATTAAAAGATAATGTTTTATTGTTTTTTAAATTGGTTATTTTAACATCAATTTGACTAAATGCAATGTTTGTCAGAGTTAAAAAAAGTATAAGGAGTGTTAATTGTTTTTTCATTTGGTTGTTAGTTTTAGTATTATCAATGTATAGAAGTATTCATTTTTTTTAAAGTGTTTAAAATTAAGCACTAGCGAATTTACCAAAAATAAATTTAGAAGCAAGCCAAATTATCTCCCAACATAAACCCAACCTGTTATAGTTTCTGTTTTTCCATCGTTAAAAACTAAGGTGTAATAATATGTGGCAGAAGGCACATTTTCTGTTGAGTTTAATAATTTCCCTCGCCAAAGCGGTTTGTTGTTATTTCCTTCAAAAACTAATTTTCCATAACGGTTATAAATAAATATTTGATAATCGGTATAAATGTTTTGCAAACCTGTAATTTCAAATTGGTCGTTTAAACCATCTTCATTTGCTGAGAAGATATTAAAAATTGTTGGAGGACAATTTGTAGTCTGAATTTCAAAAGAATTGACAACATAACAATTGGTGTTAACATCTTGTGTTTTTACAAAAATTGTTTGCGGATTGCTGTTGTTTGTGTAATCAATAATCGGATTTATGGCATTGGTTTCTGCCAATAAATCTTCTTCCGAAGGATAAAAAGTAAACTCAATTTCTGGCGGATAATTTTCTTCTAAAAATTGTAATGTTTCAGAGAAATTAAAATTTCCTTTTTCAAAACCCAGATTGCAGGTTTCTAAGTTTTGTAATTCAATTGTATTTGGAGGTTCTGGATAAGAGATTTCTATGGAATCTGAATTATTATCATCATTAATTTCTAAGACTGCGTTTTCTTCATCTACAATAATTGTTAGGGTAAAATCAGGCAGTAAATCTGTAGGAATTGTTACAATTGTTTCAAAAGATTCAAATTCATCAATTAAAATGTCTTCTGTAGTTTGCAATGTTTCTAAAAGTGTTGAATTTGCATAGATCTTTATGGATGTGTTTGCGGGTAATAATTCGGTGCTATTTTCATTTTTAACAGTAAAATTTAGTTGTGCAATTTTGGCTGAACAGTCTAACGGAGTTACGTTATCAATAGTTACTGTTGCATCAGGCAATTGACTGTTTAGTTTTGTGACAACGGTATTTATCATTACAAAATCTTGCCCAGAAGTTAGTTGAACTGTTGCGCTTGTATCACCTGCGGAAATGTTGTTTTGAATATCATAAAAATCCATGTCCATATTGTACAAATCGGATTCGCCTGTAAAACTGTTTGTTCCGTTGAAAGCATTGTTTCCTGGATTTAATGGCGGATTGGAAATTAAATTTCCATTTACAAAAAGCGATTCATTTACGCTTAAACCCCGATCGCCTTCCCAAGCGAGAAAACCAATTTTTGCACCAACATTATCAATAACATTTAAGTTATCTAAAGTGATGTTTAATTCATCTGGAACGTGCTGTAAACCGTCATAAACATTAATCTGATTCAGTTCTAAATCGTCATTTTTATAAATCACTAAAATAGACCAACCTGCAAAGTTGGTTGCATTTGGGCAATAATCTGCAATTACATCGCTAACATCTAATTCCGATAAGGTGTAATTACCGTTTCCTGTTTGTAAAACGTGTTCTGTTACATCAGCAAAAGCGCTAAAAAAGTTGAGGTTTCTGGTTTCTAAAGTATCTCTAAAAATACGAGTAGCGTTTACAATACTATCGTTTAGTTTTACTTGAAAATCGCCACCTCCAGAACCTGCCCAATATAAATAAGCTGATTTAATTTCGTCTTCTGGTAGTAAAGTAAGTTCTGCGCTGGATGAAGTGTTTATTTGACAAATTGAAGAGAATCCGTTTTCTTGCAAATTCATGGTGTTGCCGAACATTGTAAAATCTAATCGGCCACCAAATTGACTGAATAATTGAACATCTTGCGCGTTAATTTTTATCCAACTAAAAAGTGTGATAAAAATTAAAAGTTTTCTCATTTTGTTTTTATTCCTGTTGAATAAAAATACAAATTATTGTCAATTTAAAGGCTAATACGCTCTAATTTCATCGCAGTTACTTTTGCTTCTATAAAATTTTAAAAGTAGTTTGTCATTTCGATAGAACGAGGAACGAGAGATGAGAAATCTTGTAATAATAATGAGATTCCTCTTCGTGCCTCATTCGGAATGACAAATTATTTTACTTTAAAGATAGGTAAACGTAAATGTGCTTTTTCGTAATGTTGCGTTTGTTTGTAAATCCAATACAATTGAGATTGAGGGTTTTTAGCAAAATTTTCATCAGTTGTTTTTTTCTCTTCAAACTGTTTTTTTATTGAAGGGTTTTTAGCTAAAAAATCTTCAGCAACATCTTCAAAAACATAAGAAGAAAACCCTTCTTTTTGTTGTAAGATAGTGTCGAAAAAGTTCCAATTGAAAAACGAATCTGTAGCTACTGCTTCTAATGTTTCTAACAAATAGCGAACTCCATTTTGGTTTGTAGGAATATACAAGTCGCCTTTCTTAAAAGTAATACTTTCTTCGGAAGTTTTTACGGTTGTATTATAATGTAAATAATGACCTTCGTAGGCTTGTTTTCTTGTTTCGTAGTTGTCAATATGATTTACTTCAACCAGCAAAGTTGTGTCGTTTTTAAAGCGAGTAAACTCAATTTTATTAGTAGTTAGTCTATCAATAATGTTGTTCCAACCTTGGTGTAAAATATAGGCTTTTGGAATTGTAACTTCTTTAGTTGCTACAAAGTTGTTGTAATAGTTTACTTCCTTTTCAAACGGTTTAGATTTATCGTAAAACAATCTTTTTCCTGTAGTAACTTTACTTTCAATGTAAGTTCCTTCGTATCCTTTAAAACTGAATTGCGTTGGGTTTTCTCCATCAATTTTGTAGGTAATTGGATAAGTTTTATTTTTCAGAATTTCTGCAATTGCATTTGCCCGTAATTCTTTAATTTCTGTAGATTTTTCTTCAGAAAAATTAAGCGCAGAAAGCATCAATTCATAGGTTTGCTCAACTCTGATTTTATAGGGTTTTAACATGTGCGTTTCCACCATTAAACCAAAAGTATTAAACAAAGTTGTGTAACCTGTTGAGTATCTTGGTGAATCGAAAAATTGAGACCAACCTTTGTCTGGTGTTGAGCCCCAAACATTAACATATGGAGTAATATCAATATTTTTGGTTGCTAAAGATTGCTCTAAACTAGGACGCATTTCTTGCTCTAAAAACGAACCTAATTTCCCGCCTAATTTGTTGTGTTGCGTAAATAAATGGGTAATTGCATATTGATAATCTGCGCCATTACTAACATGATTGTCAATAAAAACATCAGGATTTACTGCATGAAAAATTTCTGCAAATGCTTTTGCATTTTCAGTGTCTTGTTTTATAAAGTCTCTGTTTAAGTCAAAATTTCTGGCATTTCCTCTAAAACCGTACTCTTTTGGTCCATTTTGATTGGCTCTTGTGTGTGAATTTCTGTTCAAAGAACCGCCAATATTATAGACAGGAATTACACAAACAAGTGAGTTTTTATATACTTTTTTCAAAGAATCATTTTGAACGATATCTCTAAGTAATAACATAGAAGCGTCAATTCCGTCAGATTCTCCAGGATGAATTCCGTTATTGATTAAAATTCTGTTTTTAGACGAATTTTTAATGTCTTCTAAATTTGTTTTTCCATCAGCATTAAAAACTACTAAATGTAACGGGTTTCCAGAATCGGTTTTACCCATTTCAAATAAAGAAATGTTAGTATAATTTTCAGATAATGCTTTGTAATATGAAATTACTTCTTTGTATTCTGGAGTTTCAGTTCCGTTAGATTTTTCGAATAACGTTGTAAAATCTTGTGTTGTCTTTTTATCCTCAGCACAAGAGAATATTAAAATTGAAAGTGAAAAGAGTAGTAGTTTTTTCATAGTTTTAAACTCTAACAGTACTTGGTACTAATTTGGTGTAATCTCCATTATTTCTAATAACATCTCTTACAATTGAAGAGGAGATATAAGATGTTCTTGCCGCTGTAAGTAAAAACACAGTTTCAATTGGTGCTAAATCTCTATTGGTGTGAGCAATTGCTTTTTCAAACTCAAAATCCCCTGGATTTCTAAGTCCACGGAGAATGAATTCAACATCGTTTTTTTGACAAAAATCTACCGTTAAACCTTCATAAGTAACTACTTTTATTTTAGGCTCGTCTTTAAAAGATTCTTCTATAAATCGCTTTCGTTCTTCAAGAGAAAACATGTATTTTTTATCGTGGTTTACACCGATAGCGATAATTAATTCGTCAAATAATTTTACACCACGTTCAATAATATCATAGTGTCCTAGAGTAATTGGATCAAAAGACCCTGGAAATATTGCTCTTTTCATAATTAGTTGTTTAAAGCCATTTCTATGGCATTAGAGAATAACTTTTGTAAAGAAATTCCTGCTTCATTAGCTTGTTGTGGTAAAATGCTTTCTTCTGTTAAACCTGGAACGGTATTCATTTCTAAAAAATGAGGAATCCCTTTTACCAATATATATTCCGAACGAGAAAATCCGCTCATATTTAAAATTTCATATACTTTTTGTGCAATTTCTTGCACATTCTTTTTTTCTGAAGGCGCAATTCTTGCGGGTGTAATTTCTTGTGATTTTCCTTCGTATTTGGCTTCGTAATCAAAGAAGTCGTTTTCGGTTACAATTTCTGTAATTGGTAATACTTTTGTTTTTCCTTCATATTGAATAACACCAACCGATACTTCGGTTCCGTCTAAGAAACTTTCAATTAAAATTTCGCTGTCTTCTGCATACGCTTTTTCTAAAGCGGGTAACATTTCTTCTGCCGTAAAAACTTTTGAAATTCCGAAGCTAGAACCTGCATTGTTAGGTTTTACAAAACAAGGTAAGCCAACTTTGCCTATAATTTCTTCAACAGAAAAAGCATCACCTTTATTTAAATACACTGAAGTTGCACACGGAATTCCGTAGTTTTTTACAACACTCAAAGTATCTCTCTTATTAAAAGTTAATGCCATTTGATAAAATGGGGCAGAGGTGTGCTTAATTCCAAGTAAATTGAAATAGGCTAAAATAGTTCCGTTTTCTCCCGGATCTCCGTGAATTGCATTAAAAACACAATCGAAAGTTATGTGTTTATTGTTAATTACTGTGCTAAAATCATCTTTGTTTACTGGGAATTCATTGCTATTTTCATCTAAAACAACCCATTTGTCTTTTAAAATGTGAACTCTATAAGCGTTGTATTTTTCATTTTCAAGATGCTTATATACAACGTTTCCACTTTTTAAAGATATTTTTACTTCAGAGGAAAATCCTCCCATTATAATGGCAATATTTTTTTTCATTTTCAGTTGATAAAGTACAAACTTAGCAAAAATTACGTTCACAATTTTGCTAAGCTGTTTTAAAGTTAAATAATGTACATTTGTACCGCTACAAAAAACAAGAAATGAGTATCGTAAATTTTATAAAAAGTAAAACATTTTTTAAGCAAATAGCTATTGCCGTTGTTGGTTTATTGTTATTTGTGTTTGTGTTAAAATTTTGGTTAGGTGTAACTACAAACCATAATCAGAAAATACAAGTTCCTAATTTGCATAAAATGTCTTTAGCAGATGTTCAGCAAAAATTAGAAGAGCTAGATTTAGATTTTATTGTAATAGATTCTGCTAGTTTTAATCCAGATTATCCAAAGAAATCTGTTATTGAGCAAACGCCAGAAGCAGGTGGTTTTGTAAAAGAACAGCGTAAAATATACTTAACATTAAATCCGTCTAAATATAGAGATGTTAGTATTCCGGATTTAAATGGGAGAACAAAAAGACAGGCAACATCGCATTTACGCTCTATTGGTTTTAAAGTAGGTGAAAACTATACTTGGGTTGGCGGAATTGGTAAAAACGTAGTTCGAGGTTTAAAATACAAAGGGAAACGTATAAAAGCAGGAGATAAATTTCCTAAAAATTCTGTAATCGATTTAATATTAGAAGACGGTAATAGATAGGTTTCTGATATCAGTTATCAGTAGCGGTTTGCTATGCGATAAAAAACTAAAATTTTATGCAAGAAAATTCTTCTTCAGAAATAGAAAATAACGATCTTTTTGAACATTATAACTTTACTGCTGCAGAAGGTCAAGAACCTTTAAGAGTAGATAAGTTTTTAATGAACTTTATAGAAAGTGCAACTAGAAATAAAATACAACAAGCTGCAAAAGCGGGTAATATTTTAGTGAATGATGTTGTTGTAAAATCGAATTTTAAAGTAAAACCAAACGATGTAGTTCGTGTTGTTTTAGAATATCCGCCAGTAGAAACTGAGGTAGTTGCTGAAGATATTCCGTTAGATATTGTCTATGAAGATGATGTTTTAATGGTGATAAATAAACCAGCCGGAATGGTTGTGCATCCAGGTCACGGAAATTATACTGGAACGTTAGTGAATGGATTAATGCATCATGTAGAAAATTTGCCTACAAATTCTAATGAACGTCCAGGTTTGGTGCATAGAATTGACAAGGATACAAGTGGTTTATTAGTTGTTGCTAAGACAGAATCTGCAATGACACATCTTTCAAAGCAATTTTTTGATCGTACAACCGAGCGTTTATATTACGCGCTTGTTTGGGGTTATGTTAATGAAGATGAAGGTACAATTGAAGGAAATATTGGGCGTAGTTTTAAAAACAGATTGCAAATGGATGTTTTTCCAGAAGGCGATTTTGGAAAACATGCAGTTACACATTATAAAGTACTAGAGCGTTTAACCTATGTAACTTTAGTGCAATGTAAATTAGAAACAGGAAGAACGCACCAAATTAGGGCGCACTTTAAACATATTGGTCACACACTTTTTAATGATGAGCGTTATGGTGGAGATGCTGTTTTAAAAGGAACCACATTTACAAAGTATAAGCAGTTTGTGCAAAACTGTTTTAAGGTTTTACCAAGACAGGCGTTACATGCCAAAACATTAGGATTTACACATCCAACAACGGGAGAGTTTATGCGTTTTAATTCTGAAGTACCAGAAGATATTACTGCTTGTTTAGAAAAATGGAGAACGTATTCTGAGAATAGTGTTCAGTAGATGAAATTTAAATTCCAATAAAAAATCCCAAACTAACTAGTTTGGGATTTTTTTATATATGAATTAATCTGGTAAATTTTTTAAATTTTACTTATCATATCCGTTGTTGTTTGCAGTTATTAATTTTCGTTTCACTATTGTGTCTTTCTCAAAGTCCTTTATAATTATCTTTTCTGGATTTCTTAAATCATTGTTTTCATAAATGTATTCAAAAGACTTTTTTAAACTATCGTTTTCTTTCTTAAATATCTTTCTTGATTTAACATTTTTGTTATTATCATAGTAGTAAACTTCAATTCTAAAAGGTTCTTTATATTCGTGAGTTGATTCAATAATCTTTCCTTTAAGATATTTTATCTTACTTTTTTCAAGTGTATCGTTATCTATAATTTGATATCTAATTTCAGCTTTTTCATTCTTGTTGTATTTTGTAAAGTTTATTGAGTTTATCGAATCGTAAATTGAAACTACAGCAAGGGATTCTTTTTTGCCTTTACTATTGTATGAATAATTGTATTTCATAAAAATAGTATCAACGTTGTCAGGTTCGAAGGTTACCATTTGAGCTTTATCAATAATATTTTCTTTATTAACAAACGTTTGGTATTCAGAACCAAAATCAATACTCTTTGTCTTATAATCTGTTTTTTGATAAAATAAGTCTTTGGTATCTCTATAGTATGTCTGTTTTATTATTTTTCCATATTCATTCCAAATTTCTTTAAACTCAAACAGAACATTTCCATTCTCATCTGATTTAGTTTTCTCAATCGAAAGAGTATCAATAATGTTTTCATTATCATCAATTGAAACTTCGAATGTTGTTTTACTAAAATTCAGTTTATCGATTTTCTTAATGATAGATTTGTTATCAATCAAAAAGTCAGATTGACAAGATTGAATTATGATTAATAGTAATAAAAAAAGTAGATTTTTCCTCAATCTTTGTTGGTTTGGATTAATTATACACAATAAGTTGTATCTTAACTTTTATTGATCATATTCCGTAAGAATAACAGGATATGGTTGTTTTTATGTTGCTGCTATTCCGTAAATATAGTTTTTTATTTCTACTAAATTCATTTCAAAATACATCAAAACAAAAAAATCCCAAACTGTAAAGTTTGGGATTTTTTTTATAAAAAGAAACATTTAGTCTTCTTCAACTTCAGTTCTTGTTTCTTTAGGAGCGTCACCTTTTTTAATTTTTATGGTAAGTTCGTTTTTCTTTTCGTCTAAATCCATAAAAATTGTATCACCTTCATCTAATTTAGAATTTACAATTTCTTCAGCTAAAGCATCTTCAATATATTTTTGAATAGCTCTTTTTAAAGGTCTTGCTCCGTATTTTTTATCAAAACCTTTGTCTGCTATGTAATCTTTAGCGGGTTCGCTTAAGTTAAGTGTGTATCCTAAATCTCCAATACGGCTTAATAATTTGTCTAACTCAATATCAATAATTTTATGAATATCTTCTCTTTCTAGTGAGTTAAATACAATAATATCATCAATCCTGTTTAGAAATTCTGGTGCAAAAGCTTTCTTTAAAGCACCTTCAATAATGCTTTTTGCATGTGCGTCTTCTTGGTCTTTCTTAGAAGAAGTTCCAAAACCAACTCCGCCACCAAAATCTTTTAATTTACGTGCACCAATATTAGAAGTCATAATAATTATGGTGTTTCTAAAATCAATTTTTCTACCTAAACTGTCCGTAATATGTCCGTCATCTAAAATTTGTAATAACATATTAAACACATCTGGATGTGCTTTTTCAATTTCATCTAAAAGAATTACTGAATAGGGTTTTCTACGAACTTTTTCAGTTAATTGACCGCCTTCTTCATAACCAACGTATCCTGGAGGTGCTCCAATTAAACGAGAAATAGCAAATTTTTCCATGTATTCACTCATGTCAATTCTAATTAGAGAATCGTCAGAATCGAATAATTCACGTGCTAAAACTTTAGCTAATTGTGTTTTACCAACACCAGTAGAACCTAAGAAAATAAATGAACCAATTGGTTTGTTAGGATCTTTTAATCCAACTCTATTTCGTTGGATCGCTTTCACAACTTTGGTAACCGCTTCGTTTTGACCAATAACTTTACCTTTAATCATGTTTGGTAAATCGGCCAAACGATGGCTTTCTGCTTCCGCAACTCTGTTTACAGGAATTCCTGTCATCATAGAAACTACTTCCGCAACATTATCTTCGGTAACAATTTCTCTATTTAACTTGGTGTCTTCTTCCCATTGATTTTGAGCAGAAGCTAAAGCAGCTTCCATGTTTTTCTCGTCATCACGTAATTTAGCAGCTTCCTCATATTTTTGTCCTGTAACTGCTTTCGATTTTTGATCACGAATTTCTTCAAGTTTTGCTTCTAATTCTAAAACCTGTTGCGGTACAACAATATTTGTAATATGAATTCTAGAACCTGCTTCATCTAAAGCATCAATAGCTTTGTCTGGAAGGTGTCTATCAGTCATGTATCTATTCGTTAATTTTACACAGGCTTCTAGTGCTTCGTCTGTATAATTAACGTGGTGATGTGCTTCGTATTTTTCTTTAATATTATGTAAAATCTGTACAGTTTCTTCAACCGAAGTTGGGTTTACAATTATCTTCTGAAAACGACGTTCTAAAGCGCCATCTTTTTCAATATTTGTTCTGTATTCATCTAAAGTTGTTGCTCCAATACATTGAATTTCTCCACGAGCTAACGCGGGTTTTAGCATGTTAGAGGCGTCTAATGAGCCTGTTGCGCCACCTGCTCCAACAATTGTATGAATTTCATCAATGAATAAAATGATGTCTTCGTTTTTCTCTAGTTCGTTCATTAACGCTTTCATACGCTCTTCAAACTGACCACGATATTTTGTACCAGCAACCAAGCTTGCTAAATCTAAAGAAACGATACGTTTGTCGAATAAAATTCGAGATACTTTTCGTTCAATAATACGCAGAGCTAAACCTTCGGCAATGGCAGATTTACCAACACCAGGTTCTCCAATTAACATTGGATTGTTCTTTTTACGTCTACTTAAAATTTGAGAAACGCGCTCTATTTCCTTTAAACGACCAACTACAGGGTCAAGCTTCCCGTTTTCTGCAAGTGCTGTTAAATCACGTCCAAAATTATCTAGCACAGGAGTTTTAGACTTCTTAGCAGTCTTTCCTTTTGGTTGTTGTCCGCTAAAAGGATTTGCTTTTTCTCCTGGAAACTCATCATCAGAAGGAGTTTCTGCAATTGGATTTGTAGGTAAATCTATACTGTCATCAACATGCAGTTGTTTGTATAGCGTTTTTACATCATCGTAATTTACATCTTGTTTTTGCAATAATTTAGTTGTTGGGTCATTTTCATTTCTTAAAATACATAATAATAAATGTGCAGTATCAATAGCTTCACTTTGGTATAGTTTAGCTTCTAAAAATGTAGTTTTTATTGCTTTTTCAGCTTGCCTTGTAAGGTGTAAGCTCTTTTTTTCGTTACTTGATGTAATTGATGGGTTTATAGGATTAAGTTTCTCTAATCTAGTGCGTACTAAGCTTAAATCTATATCAAAAGCAGTTAAAATATCAATTGCTTTGCCATCTCCTTTTCTTATTAAACCAAGCAATAGGTGTTCAGTTCCAATAAAGTCGTGCCCTAAACGTAGCGCTTCTTCTTTACTGAAGGTGATTACATCTCTTACTTGTGGTGAAAAATTATCGTCCATATTGTTGTTTTCTTTCTTGTGTAAAGTTAGTGGAAAATTTTTAGTAGAAATTACAAAAAATGTGCCACTGATTTTTTTGTGTCAATCTGACTGAAAAAGTAGTTAAAAAATCAATAGGTAAAACATTATTTTTTGAACTGTTAAAAACTCAATAAAATTGTTAATAACTATGCTTGGGTTTTGTAGCTGAAGCCTTTGTAAATAAAGCGATTTATCCTATCTTGCATTGTTTTACAAAATGAAGCTTTTTTAAGCATGTTTTAAGGTGGGTTTTATATTGAATAAAATTCACTTTTTTAACGAAAATATAACAATATTAATTTAACAAAATAATATATGGCAGATGGCGAAAAGTTGATTCCTATCAACATTGAAGAGCAAATGAAATCGGCTTACATTGATTATTCAATGTCAGTAATTGTATCGAGAGCGTTACCGGATGTGCGAGATGGTTTAAAACCTGTACACCGTAGAGTTTTATTTGGAATGCATGAGTTAGGAATTAAAGCAACTGGATCGTATAAAAAGTCAGCAAGAATTGTTGGTGAGGTTTTAGGTAAGTATCACCCGCATGGAGATACTTCTGTGTATGATTCTATGGTGCGTATGGCACAAAACTGGAGTGTTAGATACATGATGGTTGATGGCCAAGGAAACTTTGGTTCTGTAGATGGTGATTCTCCAGCAGCAATGCGTTATACGGAGGTGCGTTTTCAAAAAATATCAGAAGACATGTTAGCTGATATTGAAAAAGATACTGTAGATCATCGTTTAAATTTTGATGATACTTTACAAGAGCCAACTGTTTTACCAACTCGTATTCCTAATTTATTAGTAAACGGAGCTTCTGGTATTGCAGTAGGTATGGCAACAAATATGGCGCCACACAACTTAACTGAAGTTATAAATGGTACTGTTGCTTATATCGAAAATAGAGATATTGAGATAGATGAATTAATGCAACATATTAAAGCACCAGATTTCCCAACAGGAGGAATTATTTATGGTTATGATGGTGTAAAAGACGCTTTTCATACTGGTCGTGGACGTATTGTAATGCGCGCAAAGGCAATTATTGAAGAGGTTAAGGGGCGTGAATGTATTATTGTTTCTGAGATTCCTTATCAAGTTAATAAAGCAGAAATGATTAAAAAAACGGCTGAATTAGTAAATGATAAAAAAATAGAAGGGATTTCTAATATTAGAGATGAATCTGATAGAAACGGTATGCGTATTGTATACGTTTTAAAACGAGATGCAATCCCAAATATCGTTTTAAATAAATTATTTAAATACACACAATTACAAACTTCTTTTAGTGTAAATAACATTGCTTTGGTTAACGGAAGACCAGAACAATTAAACTTAAAACAGTTAATTCATTATTTTGTTGAACATAGACATGAAGTTGTTGTTCGTAGAACAGAATTCGAATTAAAGAAAGCAGAAGCAAGAGCACATATTTTAGAAGGATTAATTATAGCTTCTGATAATATTGATGAAGTAATTAAAATTATTAGAGCGTCATCAAATGCAGATGAAGCAAGAGAAGCTTTAATAGCCCGTTTTGAGTTGACTGAAATTCAAGCAAAGGCAATTGTAGAAATGCGTTTGCGTCAATTAACAGGTTTAGAGCAAGATAAATTGCGTGCTGAGTTTGATGCAATCATGTTAACAATAACAGATTTAAAAGACATTTTAGCAAACGAACCAAGACGTTATCAGATTATTACTGACGAGTTGCTTAAAATAAAAGAAAAATATGGAGATGAACGTAGATCTGTAATTGAGTATGCAGGTGGAGATATGCGTATTGAAGATATGATTCCTAACACAAAAGTGGTTGTAACAATCTCTAATGCAGGATATTTAAAACGTACAAATCTAGATGAATATAAAGTTCAGAATAGAGGAGGAAGAGGTCAAAAAGGAGCAACAACAAGAAATGAAGATTTCTTAGAGCACTTATTTGTTGGTACAAATCACCAATACATGATGTTTTTTACTCAGAAAGGAAAAGTATTCTGGATGCGAGTTTATGAAATTCCTGAAGGTGGTAAAAACACCAAAGGTAGAGCTATGCAAAACCTTATTAATATAGAACAAGATGATTCTGTAAAAGCATTCCTTGTAACTCAAGATTTAAAAGATGAAGATTACATAAATAGTCATTATGTAATTATGGCAACTAAAAAAGGTCAAGTAAAAAAGACTTCATTAGAGCAGTATTCTAGACCAAGAACAAATGGTATTAATGCAATTACTATTAAAGAAGGTGATGAGTTATTAGAAGCTAAATTAACAACTGGAGACAGTCAAGTGATGTTAGCTTTAAAATCTGGTAAGTCAATTCGTTTTGAAGAAGCAAAAACTCGTCCCATGGGAAGAACCGCTTCTGGAGTAAGAGGAATTACCTTACAACATGAAAATGATGAGGTAATTGGTATGGTTGCTGTAAATGATATGGATAGTAATATCCTTGTTGTTTCAGAAAAAGGATACGGAAAACGTTCTAAATTAGAAGACTATAGAGTTACGAATAGGGGTGGTAAAGGAGTTAAGACTTTAAATATTTCTGAAAAGACAGGAGAATTAGTTGCAATTAAAAATGTAGATGATTCAAATGATTTAATGATTATCAATAAATCTGGACTTACAATTAGAATGGCTGTTGAAGATTTAAGAGTTATGGGACGTGCAACGCAAGGAGTTCGTTTAATTAATATTAAGGATTCAGACAGTATTGCTGCTGTAGCTAAAGTAATGCATGAAGAGGATGAAGAAGATGAAATTTTAGAAGACTCAGAAGATGGCACGGAAATTGAAAACAATACAGAAGAACAAGAATAAATTTAATACACATTAAAATGAAAAAACAAATATTAGCACTTACTTTAGGTTTAATGACAGTTGGTGCAATGGCTCAAAAAAACGAATTAAAGGCAGCCGAGAAAGCAATTAAAAAGAACGATTTTTCTGGAGCAATTACTGCAATTTCTTCAGCTGAATCCTTGATGAGTAATATGGATGCAAAGTTAAAAGCTAAATTTTACTTTTTAAAAGGTAAAGCTTTTGCAGGTAAGAAAGATTATAAAAATGCAGCCGATGCATTTAATAGTCTTTTGAAACATGAAGAAGCAACAGGAAAAGCTAAATATACTAAAGAAGCTGCTCCAATGTTAAATAAGCTTATTTCAGATGTTTCTCAAAAAGCAATAAAACAATATAATGAGTCTAAGGACTTTAAGAATGCTTCGGAGAATTTTTATTTAACTTATCAGTTAAGTCCAAAAGATACAGCTTTTGCTTTTAATGCTGCTGTTGCTGCAACTCAAGCTAAAGATTATGATTCTGCATTAAAGTATTACAAAGAATTAAGTGATATTGGTTATACAGGTATAGAGACACAGTTTGTTGCTACTAATAAAGAGACAGGAGTGGTGGAAAACTTAGGTACAAAGCAACAGAGAGACTTAATGGTTAAAGCTGGAGGATATATAAAGCCAGAAACTAAATCTACAAAATCTAAAAGTGCGGATATTGTGAAAAATATTGCTTTAATTTTAAATACACAGGGTAAAACAGATGAAGCTATTGTAGCAATGCAAGCAGCTAGAAAGGCAAACCCTAAAGATTTAAATTTATTATTAAATGAAGCAGATTTATATATTAAGTTAAAAAAAATGGACAAATTTGGAGAGTTAATGGAAGAAGCTATTCAAATGGACCCAAATAATCCTACATTATTTTATAATTTAGGTATAGTAAACTTTAATCAAGGTAAAGTAGAAGAAGCTAAAAATTATTATAATAAAGCTATTGAATTAAAACCAGATTATAAAGATGCTTACATGAATCTGGCAATTGCTATTCTAAATAAAGAACAGGCAATTATTGAAGAAATGAATAAGAACTTAGATAATTTTACTAGGTATGACGAACTAGAAAAACAGAAGAAAGAAGTTTATAAAGAGGCGTTACCTTATTTAGAAAAAGCAGATGGTTTTAAGAGAAGTATAGAAACAGTTAGAACATTGCTTAATATTTATGAAACATTAGAAAACGAAGAAAAAGCAGCTGAATTTAGAGCATTATATAAAGCTATGAAATAGTAATTATTTCATACTAATTAAAAAAACCGAAACGTAAGTTTCGGTTTTTTTTATGCTTAAAAACAAATTAAATAATTCGTTTTATTACTCTTAGTTTATGTGTGTGCTTTTGAAATTCGGCATTATAAATACCGCTATGATCTAGCGTGTCTATTCTAACTTTACCATGAGCGTGGATAATATTATAGTCTTTCATAATAATACCAACATGCGTAATGTTGCCTTCTTCATTGTCAAAAAAAGCTAAATCTCCAGGTTCACTTTCTTCAATAAAGCTTAAAACTTCACCTTCGAGCGCTTGATCTTTTGCATCTCTTTGTAATTCATGTCCACAGATTTTATAAACCATTTGCGTAAACCCAGAACAATCTATACCAAAAGGCGTTTTTCCTCCCCATAAATAAGGTGAGTTTAAAAATAAATAAGCCTTATTTACAATTTCAGCTTTTGATAATTTTTCAGAAAATACATTTCCATCATAAGAAAATGGGGTGCTATTTATTTCAAAAGAATTTCCATCATAAAAAGGTAAGCTTGAACCAATCGGAATTGTAGTTAGGCTGTTGTTTTTATCAACAATAAAATCAATTAATTCACCTGAATAATGTTTAGGCGAATTTGAAATCTTATGATAATACTCTTCAGTAATTTCTTGATACTGTTTGTTATCAATAAAACCTTCGTAACCATCAAAATGTAGCTTAATTTTACTCCACTTTTTATCCATTTCAAGAACTTCAAAATGTTCGCCAAATAATACTTGACTCACCATTTCTGAAGGGTCTCTTGGCTCTAAACGAAGAGGAACAATACTTAAATTACAAATTCCGAACATCAAAAAAATTAAATACGTTCTATTACCATTGCACTTGCACCACCGCCACCATTACAAATTCCGGCAGCACCAATTTTAGCATCGTTTTGTTTTAAAATAGAAGTCAAAGCAATAATAATTCTTGCTCCAGAAACTCCTAATGGATGTCCCAAAGAAACGGCTCCACCATTTACGTTAACTGTATCTGCAGATAAACCTAAGATTTTCATGTTAGCTAAACCAACAACAGAAAATGCCTCGTTTAATTCAAAATAATCTACATCATCTATAGAAATATTAGCTTTCGCTAATGCTTTTGGTAATGCTTTAGCAGGCGCAGTTGTAAACCATTTTGGTTCGTGAGCAGCATCTGCATATCCTTTTATTTTTGCAAGAGGCTTTATACCTAATTCTTTTGCTTTGTCAGCAGACATTAAAACCAATGCAGCTCCTCCATCATTAATTGTTGATGCGTTTGCAGCTGTTACTGTTCCGTCTTTTGTAAAGGCAGCGCGTAAAGCAGGAATTTTCTCCATTTTTACAGCTTTATATTCTTCATCTTCAGCAAAAATAATTGCGTCTCCACGTCTTTGTGGAATTTCAACAGGTACAATTTCATCAGCAAATTTACCATCTGCCCAAGCTTTAGCAGAACGATTGTAAGATTCAATTGCAAATGCATCTTGATCTTCTCTAGAGAAATTATATTCCGTAGCACATTCGTCAGCACAAACTCCCATTGCAACTTGCTCGTATGCATCAACTAAACCGTCTTTTTGCATTCCGTCTTCCATTTTTATTGGGCCAAATTTAGAACCTTTTCTTGCATGTTGATAATGCGGAATAGAACTCATGTTTTCCATACCACCAGCAACAACAATTTCGGCATCGCCTAAAGCAATTGTTTGTGCAGCTAACATAATCGATTTCATTCCAGAAGAACAAACTTTGTTAACTGTTGTACAAGGAACTGTATCTGGAATTCCAGCAAAGATTGCTGCTTGACGCGCCGGAGCTTGCCCTAAACCAGCAGAAACAACATTTCCCATATATACTTCTTCAACCATTTCTGGTTTTAAATTGATTTTTTCTAAAGCGCCTTTTATAGCAATTGCACCCAATTTTGGAGCTGGTATTGAAGATAAACTTCCCATAAAACTACCAATTGGTGTACGAGCAACTGCGGCAATTACAACTTCTTTCATATCTATATCGATTTTGTTTGTGTTTATTTTTGTTTTGCGAAAATACTCAATTTATTGCAGGCAATAAAATAATTCCAAAAGGTTATATTTACATATTCAAATAAGGAAAATGAATAATTTTATTAATAAGATTTATAAAAACAACACTATTGTATATAAAGTGTTGTTGTTTTTAATTACTGCAGTTGCCATTGTTTACCTATTTCCAAAAGGTGGGCAGTTTAAATACAATTTTAACAATGGTAAATTATGGCAGTATGATAATTTGTACGCGCCATTTGATTTTGCTATTCAAAAAACCAATGAAGAGCTTCTTGCTGAAAAAGCTTCGATAGGAAATACTGCAAAAAAATATTTTAAATATAATTTACAGATTCCTAAAGATGTAAAAACAGTTTTCGAGATTAAAATAAACACTTTAACAGAAAGCGATTCTTTATCCGAATATGAAATTAAAGATTTATATAAAAAAGGAAGTTTAATAATTGATAAAGTTTACAAAACTGGTTTTTTAGAAAATTCTAGTCAAAATAAGATAAATAATGCAACAGAAATTGTTGAACTTAGAAAAGGAAATGAAGTAGAAGAGGTTTCTTTTCAAAAAATATTAATAGCTAAAGATGTATTTAAAATAATAACTGAAAATATAGGGAATCAGCCTTTTTCTTTTGGTGAAAATGAAGTCCTAACAATACTTTCTGAAATATTAAAGCCAAATGTTTCTTTTGATGATAATTATACGCAAAAGGCTTTAGGAGAGTCTCTTAGTAATATTTCTTATACAAAAGGAAAAGTTTCTAATGGAGAATTAATAATTTTAAAAGGAGATATAGTTGAAGGTAAGAAGCTGAATATCTTAAATTCTTTAAAAAGCGAATCTGAATCTAAAATTTGGACAGAATCTAATTATAATTGGATTGTTTTTGGCTATGCAATTTTAGTGTCTTTAGCTTTATTAATGCTATTGCTTTTTTTACGAAAATACAGACCAGAAATTTTTGAAAATAATAACAAAGTAACGTTTATATTTTTCAATGTGTTTTTTATGGTTTTAGTGCAAACGTTGGTTATTAAATATAATTCTGCTTACTTATATGTAGTTCCTTTAAGTATTTTACCAATTGTATTAAAAGCCTTTTTCGATGCACGTTTAGGCTTGTTTACCCACGTATTAACGGTGTTGCTTTTGGGATTTATTGTGCCTAACAGTTTCGAGTTTATTTACTTACATATTATTGCAGGAATGGTAACTATTTTAACTGTTTCTGAATTATACAAACGAGCAAGCTTATTCATCTCAATAGGTCAAATTACATTGATTTATATGATTACGTATTTTGCATTTTCAATTATAAAAGAAGGAAATGCAAGTCAGGTTAATTGGGATTACTTCTTGCTTTTTTCAGCAAACGGATTATTATCTTTCTTAGCAGTTTTCTTTATTTATTTTTATGAGAAAGTCTTCGGATTGGTTTCGGATGTAACCTTATTAGAGCTTTCTAATACAAATTCTAAACTATTAAGAGAGTTGAATGAAAAAGCACCTGGAACTTTTCAGCATTCAATGCAAGTAGCCAATTTAGCGGAAGCAGCAGCAAACGAAATAGGAGCAAACTCAATGTTGGTTAGAACTGGAGCGTTGTATCATGATATTGGTAAAATGGTAAATCCGCAATATTTTATAGAAAATCAAGCAACAGGAGTAAACCCACATAACGATTTATCTGCACAAGATAGTGCGCATATAATTTTGAATCACGTTATAAACGGAATAGAATTAGCAAAGAAAAATAAACTACCTGATAGAATTATAGATTTTATAAGAACACACCACGGAACAAGTTTGGTGTATTATTTTTATAAGAAAGAACAAGACGCAAATCCAGATATTGACGTAAATATTAAGAAATTTATGTATCAAGGTCCAATTCCGTTCTCAAAAGAGACCGCAATTTTAATGATTTGTGATGCAGCAGAAGCAGCGTCAAAAAGTTTAAAAAATCCAACTTCAAACTCAATTGACGAGTTAATTAATAAGATTGTTGAAAAGCAAAAAGCTGATAATCAGTTTGTAAATTCAGATATAACTTTTAGAGAAATAGAAACAATTAAAAAAGTTATAAAAAAGAAATTGATGAATATTTATCACTTACGTGTAGAATATCCAGAATAGTGAAAAATATTATAAAAAATAGTTGTGATATTGTAATTGTAAATGTACATTTGCACTCGCAATTTTTGTTTCATGCTTTTTAAAAGTTTGAAATGTCCAAAGGAGAGGTGGCAGAGTGGTAATGCAGCAGATTGCTAATCTGTCGACGGGAAACTGTTGCCAGGGTTCGAGTCCCTGTCTCTCCGCTAAAAATTGCACTCGGGGTGTAGTACCGTATCAAGTACGGCATAAACTACGCTCAGAGAAGTAAGTTAAATTAAGATTGATAAAGTTTACAAGTTAGGCAAGTTAATTTTAATTTAATTCGGGGTGTAGCGTAGCCCGGTCATCGCGCCTCGTTTGGGACGAGGAGGTCGCAGGTTCGAATCCTGCCACCCCGACACAGTTGGTCGTAACAACTCAAAAATTACGGGCTCTTAGCTCAGCTGGATAGAGCACCTCCCTTCTAAGGAGGCGGTCGAAGGTTCGAATCCTTCAGGGCTCACTTAAAGCTTCACAGAAATGTGAGGCTTTTTTGTTTTTAAAAAGGTAGTTTAGTGTTCCTTTATTAATTTATTTTATGAAGCAGAAAAAAACAAAAACACCTTGGCCAACCAAAAAGGCGATGGAACAAGTATATCAAATGAATCTTTGGGGAAAAAACAACACCAATTTTTATTCAGGAGAAGGTTCTCATCTTCCTGAAATTGTAAATCCTTATGTTGATGTTTTAAAAATGTTTCTAGCTTCTCTTAAAGAGAAAATTACTCTTTGCGACTTTGGTTGTGGCGATTTTAACGTAGGTAATCAATTAGTTAAGTACGCAAGTAAATACATTGCGGTAGATATTGTTAAAGATCTAATTCAGTTTAACAAGGAACATTTTAAACAAGATAATTTAGAATTCCATTGTTTAGATATTGCAAAAGAGAACTTGCCAGCTGGAGACTGTGCCATAATAAGACAGGTGTTACAACATTTGTCTAACGCAGAAATTAAAAGTATTGTACCTAAATTAAGAGCTTTTAAGTATGTTGTTTTAACAGAACATGTACCTGAAGGAAACTTTACACCAAATATAGATATTATCTCAGGACAAGGAATTAGACTAAAAAAGAAAAGCGGTGTAAACTTATTAGCGCCTCCTTTTAATTTAAAAGTAAAAGAAGAAACTCAACTATTGTCTTTTAAATTGGAGCAGGGGAAAGGTGTTGTAAATACCGTTTTGTATAA